>PIYJ01000078.1 GCA_003601725.1 Candidatus Bathyarchaeota archaeon | reverse complement strand
TAAGAGTTATTTTTAAGGAGAGACAGATTAAAACATCGTAGAACAGAGGATTGTGAATGTCATGGAAGAGGTCGGTGTCCTCGTAGTCTCCTATGGTTCTAGGGGAGCGGCGATCCTTGATTCGCTGCTTAGAAGCGGAGAGTATGCCGTAAATGCGTATGTTGCGGATAGACAGAGAAACCCTTTCAATGTTAAATTCTCTAAGGAGCACATCGTTATTCCCTCTCTTGATCCAAATGAGATATGTAAATTCGCCGCGAGATACAAGGATAAAATAGACTTCGCCATTGCCGGTCCGGAAAAGCCGATAATTGCGGGGCTAAGAGACATTTTGGAGAAAGAGCTCGGCATCCCCACGATTTGTCCAACTAAGAAGTATGCGATTGAAAAGAGCAAAGTAGCTCAGAGAAGGCTCTTCGAAGAGGTGGCTCCTGAAGTCAATCCTAGATTCAAGGTTTTCGATCCGAAAGATTATGAAAGACTAAGCGACGTGAAGAAGCAGCTCTTCAAATGGCTGGATGAATTGGATAATAAAGTAGCTGTTAAACCTGACACTCCGGCAGCTGGTAAAGGAGTCGGAGTCTGGGGGGACCACTTCAATACGCGTGAAGAATTATACGAGCACTTCATGGCTAACTTCAAGGAAGGCCCGGTCATCGTAGAAGAAAAGATAGAAGGAGAAGAGTCGAGCTTTCAAGCCTTCTGCGATGGGAAGCACCTAGTTCCGCTTCCTGAGACTCGTGACTACAAGCGAGCCTTCAACGGCGATAGGGGACCAAACACAGGCGGCATGGGCTCCTATAAAAGCACAGGATTCTATCTGCCGTTCATGAACGAGGCTGACTGGGAGAAAGAAAAGGTCATCGTAGAGAAGATATTCAATAAGCTGAAGGGAAATGGATCTAATCCTGAACTCCGAGGCATCCCATTCTACGTCGCATTCATCCACACCGCTAGCGGCCCCATGATCCTTGAAAATAACAGCCGTCCTGGGGACCCCGAAATAATGAATATTCTCCCCGTCTTGAAGGATGACTTTGTTGAAGTTTGCTTCCGGATGATTGAGGGGTCCTTAACGCGGGTCGAAGTGGAGAAGAAGGCAACCGTTGTCACCTATAAGGTTCCACCCAGCTACGGCGGATATGAGAAGTTTTTCCCGGAAAATGTCAAGCGGGATGAGATCGGAACGCCTATTATTCTTGAGAAGGCTGAGAGCTTCGCATCAAAGTATGGTGACAGACTAAGGATATACCCCGGATCCATGGAGCTCAGAGAGGATGGAAGAGCCTACGCGCTTAGATCTAGAACCGTCTGTACTGTTGGAATAGGTGATGATATTCAAGAGGCCCGTGAGATATCTCTTGAAGGGTTGGAAGCAATAGAGGGCGGAGCATTATGGTATAGAACAGACATAGCGTCAAAGGAGCATATATCCAAAAGCATAAGGCACATGGAAGAGCTGAGGAAAACTCGATGAAACAGGAAGACGCCGTGTTCATCACTGACTGTGAAGGTCCAATATCAAAGAATGATAACGCGTTTGAGTTAACATGTCATTTCATACCTGATGGAGACCGCTTCTTCACGCTTATCAGCCGATACGATGATATACAAGCAGACATCGTCAAGAGACCCGGATACAAACCTGGTGACACTCTTAAGCTTATACTTCCATTTCTGAAGGCCTATGGAGCTACAAACGAGAAGATGAAGGCCTACTCTTCTCAGAATATACTCTTGGTTCCTGGAGCAGATGAAACATTAAGGTTCGTTTCGAAGATTATGCCATCGTTCATTGTAAGCACGAGCTATGAGCATTACATAGCTGCTTTATGCGATGCAATCGGCTTTCCGAAGGAAAACGCGTATTGCACCAAGGTGAACATTGACGAATATGTTCTCTGCGAGGACGAGATCAAGCGGCTAAAAGAGCTCAGGAAGGAGATCTCAGAGATGCCGATGCTGGAGATCCCTGAAGATGCATCAGCGTTCGAAGATCTCTCCAAGGAGATTCAGCATGCCGTAAGGAGGCTGGATGAGATCTTTTGGGAAGAAATTTCACAGATGAAGGCTGGAAGGATGCTTCAGGAGGTTAACCCTGTAGGCGGCTTCGAAAAGGCTAATGCTGTTAAAGAGATAATTGAGAAGACGAGATCAGAGATGTCGAACGTTATCTACTTCGGCGACAGCATAACGGATGTTGATCCATTCCGATTGATCCGAGAAGGCGGAGGATTAACAGTCTCCTTTAATGGAAATCAATACGCGATAAGAGAGGCTGAAATCGCAGTCATGTCCCATAACACCATCATCATTTCCATCTTAGCGGATCTCTTCAGAAAAATCGGCAAAGAAGGCATAATACAACTTGCAGAGGAATGGTCACCATCGTCACTGAAAGAAATCTGTGAACCATCATTATTGATGAATCTTCAAAGCCTTCCCATCGATAAGACTCCAAGGGTAGAAAGGATAACACCTGAAAATATGAGCCGTTTAACCCGTGAAAGCAGCGCTTTCAGGAAGACCGTAAGAGGAGAAGCAATAGGAAGACTTGGATGAAATCTTCTAGCCGCCTATAACAGGTGGCAGGAGAACCACAGTATCCCCCTCTTTCAGAGGGGGTTCCAGCTTCTTTAAAACATAGATGTTGCGGCCATTCAAAAATATGGTAGGTTCGGCTCATCTCTCAAAGCGGGTTAACGCTTTTTCATCTAGGCTGAGAGTTTTCTCTCTGAGTTTAGCAAGTAGATCCTTCACTCTGGCGTTAGGCATCAGTTCCACATCTAATTCGTTGCCAAGATCTCATCGCTGAAGGTGACGTCTTTGATGCTTCCTGACGGAGATCTACTTCAAGAAACTTTCCAGCATAACCCGAGGCATCTAAATCAGCTCCTCCGCTTTTTCTCCCAAAATGTTTATAGCTATGTCTTCCGTGAATTCTTCAGGGGTCTGAGCGAAGAGCTTCCGATTCACGCCCCTCTTGACCGACTCTTTATTCTGCCTAATCAGAAGCAATGCGTCAAATCGGGCTTCCTGACAAACCTTCACGCATTCTGGATCTCCACCGCAAAGGTCACAAATGACTGTTTTGTTATCCTCTGGATGAAGAAACGGAATGTTACATGGACATGCCTTTATGCATAGGCCGCAGCCTGTGCATTTTCCTTGTCAACCAAGACAGCCATAGTGTCATCATCTATTGAAAGAGCTTCAACGGGGCATGCTTTGACGCATGGATAATCGCTGCATTGAGCGCAGAGATGTGGACTCTCTACGCCGGGGACGAGCATGAAGATTCTGATCCTGGAAGCCTCTGGTCAAATCTTTCCTTCATGATGCATTGAACAGACAATCTTGCATCTTCGACATTCGCTGCATCTGAAGGGGTCTCTTGCAATCCAAACAACTTTTTTACTCGTTGTGTTTTCACATTTCTTATTCGATAATAAGATTACCGCAACTATCTTCGCAGCGTAGAGCCTCGGTTTGTTTGCGCCTTTTTTTGAAGATGATTTTAAATATTCCGAGAGATGATGGTTTTCCAGAGGAGATGGAAATATTGAAGAGGCTTCTTATGATTACCCATTCAGCTGGCTTTAAGCATGACTATCTTCCAACCGCCAAACAAGTCGTCGCATCGTTAGGTGAAAAATCCGGGATATTTGAGGTAACTGCAACGGACGATTGTGACCTTTTGAATAAGAGGGATCTCAAACGTTTTGACGCCGTTCTCTTCGCTACGACTGGTGAGCTGCCAATCTCAGAGGAGCAGAAACATGACTTTATAGAATCAATACGCTCCGGTAAAGCATTCATCGGAGTCCATAATGCAACGGATACTTTCTACAAGTTTCCCGAGTATGGGAAGATGATTGGCGGATATTTTATGGCCCATCCTTGGAGTCAAGAAGTCACCGTGAAAGTTGAGGACCCTACGCATCCTTCGACGAGGCACCTGCCAGAATCATTCAGAGTAAAAGAGGAGATTTACACCTTTAAAAACTGGAGCCGAGAAAGAACCCACGTATTGATCAGCCTGGACAATAGCTCAGTAGATTTAAGCAAAGGAACAAGAGAAGACAACGACTATGCTCTATGTTGGTGCCACACTTATGGAAAAGCAAGAGTCTTCTACACAGGGTTCGGTCACTACATAGAGATTTGGAGCAAAGAATGGTTCCAGAAGCATCTGCTTAACGGCATATTATGGGCGATGAGATTGCTTGAATAACTCTCAACAGCTCGCTTTCATGAAGGCCTAAGCAGTATGATATGAGCTATAAGCCCACCGTTCACTATTCGCCTACTTTCAAGCATCTCATATCCAAACCTTTTACTTATGGATTTGAGTAGTTCTTTGTGAATTGTAAGGAGGCAAACCTTCGACGTTTCATTTAAAAAAGGTCGAAGAGATCTCAGAAATCCAGAATAAATCTTCGGCAGCCCTTTGAGTCTACCGCTTCTAATGCCGAAAGGTAGATTCGAAACAGCTTTGTCGACTTTTAAGCCCTCTGGAAGAACCTTTTCCAGTCTCGTAGCATCCCCAAGGATGAGCTTAACTTTCGACTTGACTTTAGCAGCCTCCAAGTTTCTCTGTGCTCCATCAATGCTTTTAGGGCTTATATCGATGCCTATGGCTTCAATGTCTTCCCAAACCTGCGCCGCTTCGATTAGTATTGTTCCCCCACCGCAAAATGCATCGAGAATTCTGTCCCCCGGCTGAACCTCTGCACATCTCAGCATCGCGTATGCTATCACTGGATTCAAGGCTGAGGGATGATGGAAGGCTCTCGGGTAGCGAATGCGAAGAGAGGTTCTTGTCAGCTGTATACCCACAATGCAGAGGTCATGAGCGACGTCAACTCTAACGATGGTCTCTGGATTTTTAAGATTCACCTTGGTCCCATACTTGTCAACTATTGCTTGTCCTGCAACTCTCTGGACATCCATGCTTGTATACTCGTGGCTTCCAATCCTTTCACATGTCACTCTAAAGGTTGAGCCAAGCGGAATTGATGATCTATATACGCCCCTATAGATTTCGTCCAAGCCGCCTTTCGTATTTTTAACAGTAAAAACATCAATAATCTGGATTATATGCTCTATGCTCCTCATCTTGAAGAGTTTCTGAACATCCTCTTTAGAAATCTCCAGATAAACCCTTCCACCTACCCCTCCAAATCTATGATGGGATTCCAGTAAGTTCAGCTTCTCAGATGCCTCTTTAAGGACTATGTCTTCTATTCCAGGCACGGTTGTAACCATCATCCGAGAAGAATCCTTTCCAAGATTCGAAAGCCTATTCATCTCAAGCCTCAAGGGTGCTCCTTTGGAAGATTATGCTTAAGAATGTCCGTTAAGAACTTGTAGACTCTAAACGCGGCTTTTCGGTCTTTTTTATAGCCAGAAGTTGAGGCAAGTAGGCATGCTCCTTCTAATCCGCGTTTCCCGGCTAAGCCTAAAATTAATCCGGCTAATCCTATGATTCTTTTGTTCTTGTATGGAGCGGCGCCCCTTTCGATGTACTGTGAGGCTATTTCCTTGGATGTTGCGGCTACGAAGATTTCCTCCTGAGATGATGGGAAGGGAGCTCCGTCTATCGTTATTATG
>PIYJ01000011.1 GCA_003601725.1 Candidatus Bathyarchaeota archaeon | reverse complement strand
CTTAGATCTTGGATTACCATTAATAATGAGGCTGGAAGATGTAATAAAACGAAGATAACCGAACTCCAAATGATCGGAGCTGATCCTTCGGGTTTCCATTCTCTAAGCCTTTTATTCTCAAAAATAAAATTGAAACGTGAGAAAGATTTGGCGTTCCCTTTTTCATCGTCATAGGCGGTTTAACAGTCTCATCTGATTTCTATTCAAATCGAACAAACATGCAGTTTAAATACTTCTATGTTCACATTAATCGTCGAAGCTAAACAAGATCAGATTGAATATTTCCAGGTGGAAAGGAATGAGCGAGGAAGAAAAACCCGTTCTGCTCTATCAATGTTTGAAGTGCGGCGCCACGGTGAAATCCACCGAGCTGGAGCTTGGGATAAGATGCCCGTATTGCCGATATCGCGTCTTAAGGAAGATCAGGCCTCCCATAGTTAAGCACATAAAAGCCAGATGAAGATACTCGGCTCTTCGATTCATGCTTTTCTTTTAAATTTCACGGCCGACAAGAATAAAGTTAAATGCAGAACATGTTCTATTAGATTCTGTTTTAATAAAAAAGGGGAGCAAAAGATCTAATGGGCGACTATAAAGTTAAGGATTTAAACCTAGCTGAGAAAGGCAACCTTCTAGTTGAATGGGCATCGAGACACATGCCTGTTCTAAGCCAAATAAGGGAACGGTTCGAGAAGGAGAAGCCCCTAGAAGATTTGAGAATCGGGGCATGCCTGCATGTTACGAAGGAGACGGCTGTGCTTGTTGAGACTCTACGAGCAGGCGGGGCTGAGGTTGCGCTTTGCGGCTCAAATCCCCTTTCAACACAAGATGAGGTTTCCGCTGCACTTGCGAAGTCTGGAATCCACGTTTACGCTTGGCGTGGTGAGACGACTGATGAGTATTACTGGTGCGTAAATAAGGTAATTGACCATAAACCCGTGATCACGCTTGATGACGGGGCTGATCTCGTCAGCACAATTCACTCATCGAGAACGGATGCCTTAAAAAACATCATGGGGGGGACAGAGGAGACCACAACTGGGGTTATTCGTCTTCGAGCTATGGCTGGGGAGGGGAAGCTTAAATATCCGATAATCGCCGTGAATGATGCTTACACGAAGTATCTTTTTGATAACCGCTACGGGACGGGTCAAAGCACAATAGATGGAATTCTAAGGGCAACCAACGTCTTATTGGCTGGGAAAAACTTTGTTGTCTGCGGATATGGATGGTGCGGCCGCGGCTTAGCGATGAGAGCTCGAGGGATGGGCGCCAAGGTCATCGTGACGGAAGTGAATCCTCTGAGAGCTCTCGAGGCTGTAATGGATGGGTTTCAAGTCATGCCGCTCACGGAGGCCGCTGAGAAGGGAGACATATTCGTGACGACCACGGGGAGCATACATGTGATTCGGAAAGAGCATATGCTGAGGATGAAGGATGGAGCTATAATCGGCAACAGCGGTCACTTCAACGTAGAAATCTGTATCCCAGACCTTGAGGAGATCTCCGTCTCGAAGAGGACGGTGAGGCCGAATCTAGAAGAGTATCTCCTGAAGGATGGAAGGAGAATATACTTGCTTGCTCAGGGAAGACTTGTGAATCTGGCATCAGCTGAGGGCCATCCGTCTGAAGTGATGGACATGTCTTTTTCGAATCAGGCCTTATGCGTGGAATACATTGCAAAGAATCCGTCCTTGAAGCCTCAGGTCTACCCTGTTCCTAGAGAGATTGATGAGCTTGTAGCTCGTTTGAAACTTAAGGGATTAAAGGTAAAGATAGATGAGATGACAGAGGAACAGAAGAGGTACCTTTCGAGCTGGGAAGCTGGGACTATATAAACGATGATGAATTCGGCAAATAAAAAAGGCGATGAGAAACACAATTGTCCTCGAGGAACCTTTTGGAGCCTTCTTGGTTTAACCGTGATACTTTAATATCGTGAATGTTGAGAATCATTTGTGGAATTAGAACATGTTCATAGATGAAAACGAGAATATTATATCCTTTGTGATAGATACTGAGCTCACTCCGGATGCTTATAGTGACCTAATCAGGTTCCTTTATCGTCATTATTTACTGCCTCAGATGAATCGTTTCGTAAACATAATATCAGATAATACTCGCTTCATCTCCTTTGTTCTCCCCGATCCTATGGCTACGTGGTGGGCAAGAGTCGAATTTAAGGCTGGAAACCCGATAGAAGTGAAGATCACAACGAGAGGTCCAGTTCCTCCAGAGACAATAAACAGATTGAAAGAAGATCTCTTCATCACCGTTCAACTGTTCGAAGAGCATGTTAGACGAAGTAGCTTCTATTTCGCATGGGTGGAGGGTGAACCGGTTGTTTTAGAGCGAGGCCCGCAGAAAAGAAGAAATATTATTTATCGAATGTTCTCTGAAAGCATGTTATTGTTCTTTGTCATATTCATCGCAATCAGTCTTTTTCTCTTCATGATCTTTGGGCCGTACACGCCGATTCTGCTCGTTATGCTGCAGTTAGTCATCTTCCTTTTCTCTGACAAAATAATCATGAGGATGGGAAGCTGGCAGATCACACGTGAAAAACCAGCTGTTCACATATTTCACTACCACCTTCAACATGACGAGTACAGGGAGTTTAGACGTAGATTCAACAGAGAGACATTGATGAAGATAAAAGCAGAGATTTATGAGAGAACCTTAGCCGTGGGGAGGAGAGTTGACTGCGAGACGGCTAATGAAGTCTTTTCTCAATATGGCTTTACATGCCGACCTGAAAGCATGTCAACAAAAGTCGTGAACGTTTATGATATTGTGAGGAAAGTTGCGGAAAAGTTCGGGTTACCGATCCCTAAGATCGTCATTGCGAACACGATCATTCCCAACGCTGCAGCCTCAGGTCCCTATCCAAGCCGCGGAATAGTACTCATCACAAGCGGATTACTTGTGCAGCTAGAAGACGATGAGATACTCAGCGTGATCGGCCATGAGTTCAGCCACTTAAAGGGAAGAGATCCCCTCATGCTCTTCGCGTTGACCGCAGCGGAATACTTGCTTAGGGTCTACGTCTTCTGGCCTTTCTTATTCATCTTCGGCTATTTCTATCTCTTCGTCGCCCTCTCCGCAGTCTATTTCATCGCAAAATTTTTTGAGGCAAAAGCAGATCTTGAGGCGGCTATCAAACTTGGGAATCCGAAGACTCTAGCTGAGGCTTTGAGGAAGATAGGGTTCCGTAGGCTTCAGTTTGAACGGATGCCGACTTATAGACTTCAGGAATGGTTGGGATGGGATCCTCATCCACCGCTTTATTTCCGTATAGCCCGATTAGAAAGAATTAAAGACGTCACAAGCATTAAGCATCCATTCATTCAGTCTATAAAGGACAATATAGCTGGATTCTTGGAGGCCTTTCGGCTAAGGTGAATTGAATGAACCAGATCAACTTGGATGTTTTGATGGAGATATCTAAAAATATCTATCGCACTGTGCATCCATTTCTAGGATCCCGTGAAGGCGGAAAGGCAATAGGTATCGGTTTCGGCGGGGATCTCACAAGATTCATTGATCAAATCGCTGAAAAAGCGGTCGTCGAATATCTCAAGGAAAAAGGTTTATCATGTATACTCATAGGAGAAGAAGGCGGAGTTCAGAAGATAGGTGAAAACCCCGAGGAATATTTAATTGTCGACGCGGTTGATGGAACAACCAACGCGGTTCGAGGGATAAATTTCTCCTCAGCTTCACTTGCTGCTGCGTCTAAAGATAGCCTCGAAGATGTGGAAGCGGCAGCTGTGATAAATCTTTTCGACGGGGAATTGTACGTCGCCGAAAAGGATAAAGGGGCGAGACTCGATGGAAAAAAGATAACGACATCAAAAGCTTCAGAGCTGAAAAACTCCATTGTAAGCATCGATGTCTCCTCTACTCCTGAAAGGCTTAACCGAGTTATCCCCGTCATGAAGACTGCGAGGAGAGTGAGATCCCTAGGAGCGGCATCTCTTGAGATCTGTCACGTTGCATCCGGCGCGTTGGATGCTTATGTTGATCTTCGCGGTAAAATTCGAACTCTTGATTTCGCCGCGGCGATGCTTATTTTACGAGAATCAGGAGGGGTCTTCAGTCTTTTAGACACAGATGAACAGATGGAGATTCCTTTGACAGAACTGAGACGTTTCTCAATAGTTGCAACAGCAAGTGAGAGGCTTTATTCTCAGATAGTTTCTCTTATTTAACGCCACAAGGAAGCCGGTATGAAGAATTGTTGAATCCGTAAGCCACTTTTTTGGAGGTTTCTTAGAGTTTTTAGAGATTATTTAATCATAGATTTATCAGATTGAAAAGGAAATATTTCCCCCGGAAGATTCACGATGGAAAGAGTTGGCAAGTTAAGTTTACTCAGCTCTCATGCAGCGCTCATCGTTAATGAAGATTCGGAAAAGACCCTGGTGATCTCGGATCTTCATATAGGCTGGGAGATCTCTCTGGCTGAAGAGGGAATCTATGTTCCTTCGCAGACAGTAAAGCTTCTCGAGAGGCTTAAACGCATAATAGCTTCGGAAAAGCCTGATCGTCTTCTAATTTTAGGAGATGTTAAGCATACCGTTGCGAAGATTGAGACTGAAGAGTGGCGTGACGTTCCAAGATTCTTCGAGGAGATCTGCAAGGTTGTCCCGAAAGTTCAAATCATACCTGGCAATCATGACGGGGAAATAGAAGCTCTGCTTCCTGAGAGAGTTGAGGTTCTGCCGCCGCGGGGCATAGTAATCGGGGACATAGGATTCTTTCACGGTCACACCTGGCCTTTTCTAGAGATGCTTGGTTGTAGAAGCCTAATTATAGGGCATGTTCACCCAGTCATCACGTTCAGAGATCCCGTAGGCTTTCGGATAACCCGGCAGGTTTGGGTTAAAGCTCCTTGCAACAATAGGACGCTTGCGAAGGCTATGCTTAAGGGGCACAATGTGAGGGTGAGAAAAAAGGAGAGTATTGATAATGTATTGAAGAAGCTTGACATCTCCTTGAACGTCAATAACCTGATCATAATGCCTTCATTCAACGATTTTCTAGGAGGACAGACGATCAATGCCTATGGTTTGACAAGGCAGCAAAAATTTAAGGGTTTCATCGGCCCCGTTCTCCGTTCTGGAAGTATAGACTTCGAGAAGGCTGAGATTTACCTTCTAGATGGGACGTTTCTTGGTTCTCTCAGCAGGCTTAGAAAGATATCGGGAAGGTAAATTCTAATTTGATGGGGATGAATACTAATTAATCCTTCTGGTTCTTCATTATTACGTGGAAGAGGCATCGATGTTGGAAGGCAAACTGGAAATTAATCGTTTAAAGGAGGCATGCGAAGAGGCGAAGCTAAAGGGCAGGTTGACTAAGAGGCATATGGATTCTCTTACAAAGACTTTTGGTTCAAGGTTCTTAAACGCGTGGAGAGCTGTGAATGAAGGGAGAGTTAAAAAATACATCTTCAAGCCTAGTGGAAGAACTGTTTGGATAGTTGTTGGAAGAAGACGAGACTATCTCGTTATGCCAGCCGCATTCTTCTGTTCGTGTAATGACTTTTACTATAATGTGATGGATAAAAAGGCGTATCTCTGCTATCATCTCATCGCGCAGAGATTGGCTGAAAGCTTAGGGTTATTCGACACTATTGAAGAAGAGGATTCATTTTATGACATACTCATGAAGGAATGGAAGAAGGTTACATCTTAAATATTGGAATATCGCAAAATAGTTGCAGGTTGGATGAGCTTTGAATGCGGGAGAATACTTCGAAATGATCATAAATATATTAATGGGGCTTACGCTCATCGTGCTTATAATGATATTCTTCTATATGATTTACGGAGAAAAAGAGGAAACGCCGTCTCCAACAAAGAAAGTTACACTCAAGATTTTTAGAGGCATCTCAGCCGGCCTATACAGATTCTATGTCCTTATGTAACGCGCCTTGGAACCCCCACTTCCTAAAAATAACAAACAGGATTATGCCGAGTATTGTTAAGAGAACAGCAAGTAGAATCGCCAGTAAAGAATACTTTCCGGTTCCAAGAATTATCGGAATAGGCCCGATAAAGACTACGAGGCCGAAGGACTGAGAGATTCCCCCCATCAAACCAGCGATAATCAAAATTACCATGCCTAGAAAAATAAGGAGAAACCCTGCTAGAAATATCTTCATGAAAAGGGGGAATGACGTTAAAGATTCTTCGAAGCCCTCTTGGGCATGCTCCTGCTTCTTCTTGCGTTGGCAATCAGAACAAATCCAGCTGTTAGGTTCAAAGCATTCAGGGCAGACACTTCGCCCGCATTCGCTGCATATATACATTGCAGGGTTGCTGCCGCAGATTTCACAGGTCTTCCTCATAAAGGTCCCTTCTCATTCAGCTGATTAAGCTGGGAAGCAGCATAAGAACTACGGCGAAGACCATGAGTACTATGGCAAGCACGATCAGAATCTTCATTGTCTCCTTGTCGGTTCCGAAGATTATCGGTATCGGCCCGATCATGATCAGCCCGCCGCCTCTTGGTTTCCCTCTAAGAGAGACGCTTTTAATGAACATTACGAGAACCGCAATGAAGGTGACTATGAATCCTAAAACGATGAGAGCCAACCCCAAACTGGCTAATGCTGATTGCCCTAGCAATTCACTGACCCATAAATATTAATGATCACCGCGTCAAATAAGCTTTTATTGCTTCACTATTCATAAGTGATTCCAGAGCGACTATGCCTGTTGATGAGATAATTGACAGGATCCTTTCATCACGTAGGGAGCTTACACGCCGCATGATTCTCCAATTGATCGACAGCAAAATCAAAGAATCAAAAGGGTTTCTAACGGTGGAAAGCGCGGCTCGAGCGGTTGCCGCTGAGCTCGGCTTAGAGATCACTAGAGTTTCATTAATGAAAGGCACATCTATCCGCAATCTCGTTTCAGGATTAGGCAATGTAACAATCGTGGGCCGCATACTACATGTGAATCCTCCACGCACTTTTACTAGATCTAACGGCGAAGAAGGGAAGATGAGAAGTCTCTATATTGCTGATAAGACCGGCGTCCTCAGAGTAGTGATTTGGGGAGAAAAGGCGGAGCTGCTCGGATCCTCAGAGACAATTGGTAAAATTGTTAGATTCTCGCATGGATATGTACGTAAAGGGTACGGTGGAAGACTAGAGCTAAACATCGGTTTAAAAGGAAACATTGAGATTTCGCCTCCTGACATCTTCGAAGAGGAGTTTCCATCTATCAACAGATTCTATAAGAAGATCAAACAGATCACAAAGCCAGAAACAAGAGTGAATACGTTCGGACGTGTAGTGAAAATCTCTCCTATAAACACCTTTACGAGGGAAGGCGGCGTCTCTGGGAAAGTGAGAAGAATCGAGATAAGAGATCAGACTGGAAGAATAACGGTTGTGTTGTGGAACAATAAGGTAGATGAACTGGGCGATCTGGAAATCGGAAAATACCTAGAGATCTTCGGAGCTAAAGTACGTAAAGATCTGAATGGTCGTCTTGAACTTCACGTTGACGGGTCCGTAGACGTAACCGTTCTCTCTAATCTTCCTTCAGGTTTCAAAGAAGATTATCTAAAGGCTTGAAATGGGAAGGCCAAGAGATGAAGCTGGAATATAAACTTCGATTTTTCAGAAAGAATCTCGATAGAAAGATCTATCTGATGAAAAGGAAAAAAGACCGTCTCTAAAGTAAACTGGTGATTCTACTTTTTTATCAGCGCTATTTCCATTGTTGAGACGTTCGATTTCGGCCTGTCTACTCTTTCTACTTCTTCTGTTCCGATCTCGATCTTCTCGATCTCTACATCTTTCATGAAGACCCGGCGGAGAAGCTCAGCTGTATCCACGGCTCTGCTGATCGCCCTTCCACGTGCTTTTAGAACGACTTTTTTGGAGCCAGCGTTGAATGATGTCATGCATGCAATGACGTATTTCATCACAGGCTTCTGGCCTATGAGAATCTGATTCTCTCCGGCATTCTTTACTTCCTTCTCAGATTTCTTCTCGGTCTTTTCTTCAGACATTAATTGTGCCTCCATTCTTCCTCAAGTTCTACTTACATTTTTAGATTTTCATACGAACATTTCGGATATTTTTATGTCTCTCTTTCTCCTTTTAAATCCATCGATCAAAAGATAAATAAAAGCAAGGCTGAAAGAAGAGCAGTAAAGATTGAGAAAAGAATAATCGAGTTTTTCTTTGTCTTTTTTGAAACCTCATCGACAATCAAGCAGAGATTATCTATTTGACGTTCCCCTATGACCTTTACCTTTGGAACTGTCACATCATGCCAAGATGCCTCTGCGGGCTCAAGGTTTCCAAGCGCCTCTTTAATGCCGTCTTTAATGTACTGTATCAGTTTTTCATGGCTAATAGCCTCCCCAACTGGGTGATATCCCAGACTATTCAGGACAACAGCGTTCACTGCATGAGTATCTGTCGTCATAACCTCACTGTAATCTATCCCGAGACTCTTAACCTCGGAGAGAATCTTCTCTCTAAGCCCCGAGATCATGTTATTCCCATCAATCGTAATATACGCCGTTTTCTGCCCATCGACATTAACAACTATAATGCTTATACCTCCCGGTCCCATACCGTTCTGAATGCTGAAATCAGGCGGAACCACCTTTGCCGCTCCCACCTCAAATTTCGATCGTGGAGCTCTTGCCGCTTCTTCTAGGATGAAGGAAACAACGTTAAGAACGGGTTTCTTGACCTTCTCCGCGTCGAAGTATCCGCTTATGCTGTTGTGAGCATCCACAGTCAAGACGGATGAGAACCCTTGTTTTTCCGCTTCATATGCGATCATCTCTCTAAGCTCTAGGGGAAGATCCTCCATAGTATTCGGTGAAAGAGTTATTATGACAAAAGCATATTCGCCGAAGGTTTGACAATCAGCTGTAACATCTTCTTTTTTGACTCTTAGAAATGGGGATGCTTGAGATTTGAAGTCAGCGAACTCGACTTTGAGAATATGGTTTAGCACCTTCACATTCTCGGATTGTGAAGCTAAGTCTAGCTCATGACCTGAAATTCCATGGGGAACAGAGACTACGCATCTGAATTTCTCCTCTAATGCTCTTTGAATCATGCTTGGAATGCAGCTGCTTCCGACATTCTTGAATGGACCTGGATGAAGACTTGGAACAACAATCATTGCTTTCATTCCATTCCTCGATCTGAACGTGATCATTGAGACCTTTATGTCGCGTTCTTCACTCATACGCTTAAATACATCCTCCAAGGGCTCAACAAATCCTTCCGTCCAGTTCGCAAGGAAGGCTCTAAACAGCTTTATAGAAGGAATTCCAACTGTTCGGAGGCCTATTCGATCCAGAGATCGGATGAGCAATTGAACGAAGAGAAAGGCGGCAAATGCCGCTACGCCGAGTTTTAATGAAATATTTCCGTACGGCTCGAAAGGTAAGAATCCGGGAGCAAAAAGCGTAACTAGAAATAACGACGGTTGAAGAACTATTGAGACTCCAATTCTCCATAGACTCACAAAAGAGATCGATTGGAATACTAGAATCCTAAGAGCCAATGAGCAGAAGACTCCGAGGGAGGTGGCCTTTAGCTGAATGCTTGCCGCTCTGTAGCTACGGAAGATGATGAAGTCCAACAGCATAAGGATAGATAGAAGGGAATTTGAAATAAAAGAGAGGAATGACGTTCTTCTAAAGTCCAGAATAAGGTCGTCACGTAGTATCCAACGGCATGTTACATAATTACAGAAGCAAGTTACGAGAAAAAGCATCACTCCAAGCGTAAGCCCCAAGAAAAAACTTTGAAGAGAAGGAGAATACACCATGAAGATAGATATGCCGGTTAAGATGCACTGCAAGCTCAGTAGAAGATAATTTTTTCTAGCTGATGGAAGCGTGAATAGCGACGAGTATCGGCTGACCGCCTTTTCTCTATAGCTGTTTTTATCAGTATTCGTCATTGCTAAAGCGCCCGAGTCAGTCATATTTGAACCGCGAAATGATTAAAAAAGGTTAGGATATTTTTACACTTTTATGCTCATTTCCACATCTCTGATGATTTCTGTTTGATTAAGAATGACTAATCATAAAGGCCGAATAATTTGGCTTTTTCGGATTTTAGAGAGGATTTTCGCCTCTAGAAGACAGAAAAACTTATTTGTCAAAGACCCTATGTTTTTGTGAAGGTTAATGTCAGGCAATACGCCCCCACCCACGATTTTTCATATGCTTGAACGGCATCTCGGTCAGAAGATACACGTTATCCTAGATCAATCTTACGGGTACGAAGGGATTCTAGCCGCAGTGACGCGTGAGCCGCCTGGGATATGGCTTTCAGAAGGCAAAGTCACGGTTCTCAGATCTACGATTGCTCAGCCTATTCCTCAAGTTGTGAGCAGGGAAGATCGAAGTGAAGTCTTCATAAATCTTAATTCAGTCCATCGAATAGAAATCCTTCATGATTAGAGAAAACTGAGAATTCTTGGTTCTCATTCGATCTTTTAAGGTTTAGAGGGCTAAATCTCTAAATATTGTGAGGTCTCCTTCTTTTCAGTCTGATGTTAAAATATTCAGCGCGGCGAGAGTCGCGTAGATAGCTTCTTCTGTTCGAACTGTCTTTACGCCTTGGTTTGGAATGGTGTTAACGATAAAGTGGACTGCTCTTTCAAGGTTAATCTTCTCCTGTCCGACAATCTCTTGAAGCCCCCGCGTCGGAGAGCCAAAAGCAATCAGCACCCATCTGGATCTTTCCCATCGACTCAAAAGTTTATCTGCAATCTTCGCGATGGAGTCGCCGCGCCGAGACGTAGCTATGACCAAATCATATCTTTGATCCTTCAGTATGCGGCCGAGGGAAGATCTGGATACGGTAACCCTGTAGCCCCAATAGAATTTAACTTCATCAGGATTCGTGATCTCACCGATTAGATTCTTCCCCTTTTCTCTTATTCTAACGGTTACTCTCGAATTAGTTTTTATCTGCACGTTGGGCACGAAGATTGGTCTTTCAACACCTATGTCGACGTGAACTCCCCTCTCATCTGATGAGACGACGACTCCTTCACGGTGCTCCCCAATCTTCAAATCTTTTTCTCTGTTCTGTGTTGTATGATGAGGGGTCCTTAAAGGCGGCAGGATTCCAACATATCGAAGGTCGGGTCTAATCTTGAAGAGCCGTTTTCTCAGATACTGCGGGGTCTCCATATACGAGAGAATGGCCTCTATCAAAGCCGCATCTTTAGTTTGATCTCGACTCGGAAGATCCGGATAGATTATTATCTCATTTATGCGGAAGATCGCCAAAGCCCGCCCGATCAATCCTATTCTAAGCGTCTTCTCTCTCAAATGCGGGATGTCGGATACTAAAGATGCGGGAATGGCGACGGAAGTTTTTACCTGTCGCTTTAAGGGATAATCAGGCTGCAAGAATCACCGCCATCATTATGCAGGTTGCTCATTTCCTTGAGGTAATCTATAATTCAGTCTTGAAGAGACTCTTAAAATCGATGGAAAAGAGAAAAAGGGAAGATCAATCAGTCCCCGTGTATTTCTCGAATAGATTATCAGCTTCTAAAAGCGGAAGAATCTTCTTGGGATGCTTAAAGGCGTAGGCGGAGATTGAGAGAATATGTCCAACGTCTTTCCTTTCAAGAGCTATCTTTACCCCGCGTATCGCATCGAGAAGTATCGAGCCTCCATTCGGAGCGTCAACAGTCGAGAGCCTTATATCCATCCGTAATGGGACGCCGCCGAAATATAAGCCCTCAAGCCAGAAGTAGCTGTCCCGGCCGTTCTTCAGGAACTCGACAAAGTCTGTTGATCCCGCTACAACTTCAGCTCTGTAGGGAAGAACCGACATCACTGACTCCGTCTTTATTTTACGCTTCGCTTCCCATGAGCGTTCAAGGGTATCAGCCGATTCCGTTCCCCCTCCAACGTCAAGCTGATAGGTCTGATAGACTCGTACTCCCCTCTTATTCAGCGTCTCAAGCAGAACCTTATGGAGGAAAGTTGCACCGACCTGATCTGTTAAGTCATCGCCGACTATTGGAAGCCCGGCTTCCGCGTATCGTTCAGCCCAAGAATCATCACTTGCAATGAAAGTGGGCGTTGCATTAATAAAAGCACAGCCAGCCTTTAATGATTCCTCAGCATATCGGAATGATGCTTTTGGGGCTCCGCTTGGAAGAAGATTGATGACGATCTCTGCTCCGCTCTCCTTTAGGGATTGAGCTACGTCAACCTCAGGCGACGAGTCTACCTTGACTATTCCCTTCGCATATTCGCTTATCCCATCGAGCACCGGTCCCTTTAGGACTTCCACATCTAACTTGGGGACATCAACAAATTTCACTGTGTTGTTCGGTTCCGCGAATATTGCCTCAGAAAGGTCCTTTCCGACTTTCTCCGTTGTCACATCGAAGGCGCATACGAACTCTATGTCTCTTGGGTGATATCTCCCTACGTATAGGTGTCTTAATCCTACGCATTCTCCCTCGTCGTCTATGTCCCTGTAGTATTCAACGCCTTGCACCAGTGCTGAGGCACAGTTTCCAACACCGATTACTCCGACTTTGATCTTAGCCAAACGGTTCACCAGCTTTAACAAATGATAAATACACATCATATATAATTAGCGAATAACCTCTTAAGCATTCATTTTCTCTAGAACGGTGTGACGTAAGCCTTGAATAATCGAGAGCGGACGATGGCGGTTTTCAAACATAAGAAGGCGGATCGTCTGATATGGCAGCCGAGGCTTCATCACTGGTATGATGTGAACAAGGCGAGGGGAACCCTCCCGAAGGAATATGAAGGATGGGATCTTCTGGCGATATATGATGATCTGGGCGCTTCGCCGCGTGCTTACCACTATTTCAATGATACGATAAAGGTGATCGAAGGCGACAAGGTTAGGGTCAAAAGAAAAGCAGATGAGAATTACATCTATACAAAGTATGAAACGCCAAAGGGAAGCCTCACACAAGTCGAGAGGATAACAGAGTATGGAACTGCCAGTCTAAGAATCGAGTATTTTCTGAAGAACATCAAGGACTTCAAGGTGCTTGAGTACATATTGAGGAACCAAAGGTTCATCTTTGACAAAGAGCTGTACAAAGAAAGAGAGAGGCTTCTTGGAGACCGCTCTGAACCGCTGATAACTGTTCCGTGGGGATCGATTCAAAGATTCTTCATAGTCTACATGGGATTCCAGAGAGGCGTGATCGCGCTTTGGAAGCATAGAGAGCGGGTTGAAGATCTCCTCAGAGTCTTCGACGAGAATGATGATGAAAGATTCGCCTTGATCAGAAAGGCTCCCTTCAGGCTGGTTAACTTCGGCGATAACATCGATGAAGGCTTATGCTCCCCTCCCCTCTTTAAGAGATATATGATCCCATACTATCAGCGGAGAACGAAAGAGCTTCATCAAGCTGGAAAATTCTGCACTTCGCATTGGGATGGAAAGATAAAGAAGCTTCTGCCCTATTTCCAAGAGACGGGCCTGGACGGTTTGGAGTGCGTGCCCCCTCTTCCACAAGGAAATGTGACGTTAGAAGAGCTAAAAGAAGCGCTTGGAGACAATATTCTGATAGATGGGATACCCGCCACCCATTTCCTGCCGCCTGTTAACCGCGACGAGCTGAAAAGATTCGTAATGAATCTTCTCGAAACCTTCAGCCCCAACATAATCGTCGGAATCTCAGATATGCTTCCTCCTGACGGAAGCATCGAGAAGGTGCGGATGGTCGGCGAGATGGTTAGGGAATACCCGATCTGAATTTCTATCTTTTATAAAAAAAGATGGGGATTCTTCTAATCGTTCCTATTCTATTTGAAATGAGTATGTTCCTGACCCTACTTCAAAGATTATGTATCCTTCCTCTCGTTTTCCCGAAGTGATCCCAGGGACGCCCTTCACGTAAGCTTCGTTCTTCCATATTATCTTGCCGCCTTCTTTGACCATGGGGTTCTTTAATCCTAAATCTGGAATGTGCACTTCTCCTCTGCTGTTCACAGGTAAGGAGACCTCTAAAACTAGCGAATCTTCTTCTTTCCTCCAACTTGAAGATACCTTTCCCCGAATCGTGTTGATTGATGCGCTGACATATTTGAGGTCGCCAACTACATGCGACTTGATGATTATTCTCTCGAAACCCGGCGCATCGGGGTCTATATTAATGCCTGCGAGAGCCTTGTAAAACCATGCGTCTATGCTGCCGAACATTATATGGTTATGAGAGTTCATGCCTCCTCCCGTGAGATATTCCCATCTCTCCCACACCGTTGTCGCATCTTCCCGTATCATGTAGCCCCAGCTTGGATACGTGGTTTGGCTGACCAGCTTATATGCTAGATCTGCCCTTCCATGCTTCGTCAAAGTATCCAGCAGATACCTCGTTCCCACAATACCTGTAGCCACGTGGCAATCATGCTTCGTAACTATGTTTTCCAGCAGCCTTTTGAATACTGACTCCTCCTTATCTTTAGGAACGATCTCCAAAAACAGCGGTAAAAGATTAGAAGTTTGGCTGCTGATTGGCGGTAATGTTGAGGAAATGCGTATAGGAGCATATTGATCATCCTTTAAGAACTCTTTGTTGAATGCCTCTTTTATCTTTTCTGAGAGCCTCTTGTATCTTTCAGCCTCAGCGGACTTCCCCAACAGCCTAGCAACCTTGGATAGAATCATAGCGTCATGATAATAATAGAACGTTGAGACTAGCTCTCCCGGAGTATCCGGAGAATTAATATAGCCCGGGGGACACCAATCGCCATACTTACTGAATTTCACGACGTACCCTTCAGTTTTTGTACCTAAGAAATCAACCCAGCCCTTCATAACATCATAATTTTCTTCCAAGATTCTTTTATCCCCATAATATAGGTAGAGATGCCAAGGAATAGTCACGCAAGCCGTTCCCCAAGCGGGATCCGCCGGATAAAGCCTCCAGTATGGGGGAACTACGTCGGGTACGCTGCCGTCTTTTTCCTGAGCTTCTTTTATGTCTCGGATCCACTTTGTGTAGAAAGCAGCCATATTAAAGTTGTATATAGCTTCTTCAACGGTTAGTTGAGCATCACCCATCCACCCCAATCTTTCGTCACGTTGAGGACAATCAGTAGGGACGCTCATCAAATTGCTGAGCTGCCCCCATAGGATATTCTTGTGGATCTTATTGATCAGCTGGTTTGAACATGAGAATCCTCCCGTTGATTCAACAGCAGAGTGAACAACAATCCCTTCTAGAGAGTCAAGGTTCGGCGTCCCCGGGAAACCAGTGACTTCAACGTAGCGGAAGCCATGATAAGTGAATCTCGGTTCGTAAACTTCGATTCCCCCGCCTTTCAGAATATAAGTGTCTGTGGCTTTGGCTCCTCTATTCGGCATCGTGTTTATTGTTCCGTCAGGATGCAGCAGCTCAGCGTATCGGAGTTTCACCTTGGCGCCGCGAGGACCCTTAACAGTTAGCCTAACCCAGCCGGTGAAGTTTTGACCGAAATCATACACGTAAACTCCCGGTTTAGGGTTGCTTATGCTTATGGGCTGGATAGTTTTGACCGCCTTGATCGGTGGGAAAGCTGCTTGGGAGACTAGTCTTCCGCTTGGCGGCTCAGCTATTTCCGCATTTTTCCATGTGGAATCATCGTATCCCGGAGTATCCCATCCTTCCTCCTCAAGTCGAGCGTCATAGGTTTCTCCATTATAGATATCATTCTCTATTATCGGTCCCTTAGAGACTTTCCATTTTTCATCGCTTATGATCGTCTTCCGACTGCCATCTTGGAACTCTAGATCTATCTGCAAGATTAAAATTGGAGGTTTCGGAGATCCATCGGAAGACCGCTTTCTCGCATACCACCCATTTCCAAGCATAACTCCAACAGCGTTTTCCCCTTCTTTAAGAAGGCTGGTTACGTCATAAGTTGAGTACAGCACTAACTTGTCATAGTCAGTCCATCCCGGATCGAGCTGGCGGTCTCCCACTTTCCTTCCATTTATCCTTAATTCATAGTAGCCAAGTCCACAGATGTATGCTCGAGCCCGTTTAACCTTGCGGCTTATTGAAAAATGCGTGCGGAGTATGTTTCCTCCCCGAATCCATTTAGCCTTCCAGTCATTCTGCGATAAGAATCCCATCTCAAATGTGGCAATCTTGCTGTAGGGGCTTACTCGGTCTTTATCATCCCACCATCGAACCTTCCAGTAATATGTTCTTCCGCTCTCTAGGGGTTTTCCATCGTATTCGATGTTTACTGAGCTGCTGGACGTAACCTTGCCGCTGTTCCAAGCGTCTCCAACATCATTAATTAGATTCTCCCTCGTAGTAGCTACAAGTATTTGATATGCAGATTGAGTTCGTCCACGCTCAAAATGTCTTTCCTCCCAGGAGAACCGAGGGTGAGGAACATCTATTCCTACGGGATTAACGGCGTACTCACAAAGCAGATTAGTCGGCTTGGGTATGGCAATTCCTTGAGGACTCGATTTTTCATTAGGAGACAAAAAGGGAACCTCCTAGATCTGTATAGCGCCGAATTTATTGAAAAGGTTATTGGCCGCCTTTTTTTAAAAAAAAAAGATTTGATAAGCAAATATGCAGCTGAACAGACAAGTCTTCATAGCGGCAAATCTTTAATACATATAGGCATATTCAAGTATAATAGCCGTCATACTCAATATTGAGTATGCGATCATCTCATTGGCCATATCTAAGCGAGACGGAGCGGCTTATGAAGAAAATGCTTCGAGGAGGCGGATAAGTGGAAAGCGAAGAAGATCTCTTGGAGCTCTTTGCGAGATACAAGGATATGGAATTAAGATTCAAGGGAAAGCCGGATGATGTTATCCGGTCTCTTTTGAGGTTCATCCAGCAGATCCTTCCAGCCTATGATCTTGCATCCAAACTTGTTCTAACGGTTGACCTAGAAGGCCTTCTGAAAAGTGTGGAGGGAATCATCGCTTTTACGCCGGAAGGCCCAGTTGTCACTGTCCCAAAAGAGAAGCTCGGCGGAGAAAAGGACGCCATACTGCTTCATCTCGTCAAGGCATATATCGGATACAAGACTGGAAGGTTAGGAAAAGATTCTTTGGCGACCAGCGAAATAACAGCACTGACAGGGGGCAAATCCAGCACTATTGGCGCTCGCCTCAGCGAGTTGGTCAGTTCAGGCTGGGTTGAAAGGGTTGGGCGGGGAGAGTACAGAATAACGACTCTTGGGATACAGAATTTTATTGATGAGGTCTTGCCGAAAATAGGGATCGGGGAGAAGGCATAATTGAAGGAAGAGGAGAAGCTGAAGGTTCATATCGAATTAGGCGGGGCTAAAGCGGATTTTGAAGGCGACGTAAACGAAGTCTTCGAGTTGACTGTGAAGTTCTTGACGCAGATTTATCCGAACCTGGAGATACTTCGAAGGATCGTTTACACGCCTGATGTAATTAAACTTGCAGAGAAGATCGAGGGCCTCATAGAGATAACCTCGGAGGGGTTGATTCTGCCGTTTGATCTGGAAGCTCCCGCTAGAGATGCTGTTTGTCTAGCGCTTCTGGGGGCGTATTTGGGAAAGGCCCTAGGAAAGCTCTCTGAGGATGCTATGTCAACGAAAGATCTTGCAAGAACCGTGGGGAAGGCACGTAAGACGATATCTAATGAGATGCCCCGACTGATCTCCGAAGGACTGATTGAAAGAACACCTGAAGGAGAGTATCGCCTTACAACTTTGGGGATAAGAAAAACCGAATCCCTCATTGAACAATACAAAAAGTAAGGAGCATTTACCTTTACGAAGTTGCTCCCTCTATTTTGCCTTCTCAATTTATCAGTTCTTTAATCTTTTCAACGAGTTCTTCCGGCCTGTCGAGGTCAACCTCTATGAATGGTATTTCCAAACCCATCTTTCTAAGGCTTTCACCCAGCAGTTCGATGAAGATCCCCTTCTCCTCTACGTATCGCCTGTCCAATCCTCTCCCAATCGGAGTGCACTTCACGCCGCATGTGGGTGACCGTTCAACGCCGACTATGGCTAGAATTCTGACAGACGGCTCCCGAGCGTTCTCAATGATGCTCTTCAGATATTTAGATGCCTCATCTGCAAGTCTTCTGCAATGTTGCTGAAACCCGGGTAGACTCAGGTATTCATCTCTCGTTCTCGGCGGACGTGGATTACCGCAGAAGGTGAATTCTGGGCATGGCAGTTGTATGACGCCTATTTTCAGATCTGACAACAAACTAAGAATCTGAAAGCTTAGTCCCTGATTTTTCTGTAGAGGTTTTCCCTTCTGCCACCATCTCGTTGCACGGTTAAGTATACAGTGAGAGAGAACCAGAATCGGTAGCTCTCCGATTTTCGCTTCAGTCTCGCTCTTCCTATTCGACAAGGCTCTCATTCAACCTGAAAATTCGCCGGGAGAGGTCATGGGGTTGGGGGGCGTTTTTGAACGTAGACGTATCTTCGAGGTCTTCCTTCACGTGTCAGTATGCCGTCTCTAACAAGGTCGAGCAGAACGTGAGCCACCGCTGTTCGATCGTAATGGTAGCCGATCCTCGTCATTTCTTCATGTACTTGGCTTAATGAACGCGGCTCAGCGAAGAATCCCTCCCTCCAGAGCCTTTCCAGGATTCCCCTGCAGGTTTCAGCTCTTCCAGTTGGGTATGCGGGTTCTCCAATCGTTGGGACTGGTTTCTTTGCGTGTTCCGTTACTGTTGAAAGGACTTTTTCAACGATTCTTTGTACTTGGTCTTCTCTGCATTCTATCTCGAACTCTATGTTTCCGACTTTCATTTTTATGCGGACTCTCTGCTCGTTCTTTTGGGGTTGTGTGTTTTCCGCCATGTTTTTTCACGTTCATTCTTGCAGCCCAATGTTGGTTGCGTTTTGTTTTTGTATCTTGTTGATTTTTATTGTGCAATTTGCGCATGCGCAACATTTATATAGGAAGTCGTTTAAAGATTTTTGCAAATTGGTGAATGTTGTTGATTGGGCAATTACACTATAAAACAACATCAAAATATAATTTTCCTCAACTCCTAAAAGAAGCAGAATTCTCGAAGAAGATAGTAGAACTAAGCCTCAACTCGATGCATACAATCAAGGGAAGAATCTTTCAGCTAAACGATGCGGAACTCTTGAGCTCCTTCGTGGAAACTGCGCAAGACAAGGAGGATCCAATACCGATCAAAAGCAGAGCGCTATCCACATTGCTAACGCCTCTCAGACCCATTTGTGACGGAACCCCGATAACGGGAATAGACGTTTCAAGCATTAAGATAGGAGTCACAGACGCTGGAACCGTATACGCAGTTAGAGGCGCAGTCATACTGAAGACCAATAACAAGTACAGATATCTCCGCTTCGGCCCCCTCCCATTCCATGTAACGAGGAAAAACATCCACGAGATGTTCAGCGATCTAAGCAAAGATCTCTCGCTTAATCTCAGCTTTCTTTCACATCTCGAGCCTCAAAGCCAACTATGCAACCTCATTGAAAGATGGCTGCGGGCATGCGTCGCTCAGCTTGCAAGGGGAAACATAATTCTTTGGGATGGCTCCTTAACAGCAGGGATCCCTGGAAATCCGACGGCTGAGCTTTCGAAGATTCTGAGGGTTGCCAGAGAAAACTCTAACATTGTCATGGGGTTCTCTAAGAATACGACTCTCAGGTTTCTGGAATGGAGAATAACCGATCTGCTCAATGGGTACAAGCCGCCGTGCCTGTTCGAGATTGATTCTCTTCCTTTGTCATCACCTAATTTTATGCGATTTTTAGGGAGAATCTACGTTGCAAAACTAGCCAAGGGAGGCTGTGCCTTCCGCTTAGATATTGACAGGGCGGTTCCCAGAGAGGAAAGCGTGACTGCCGTTGAGAGGCTTTTAGGCAACGAGATGGTCTATCAAGGCTATCCTGAAACCTTGCGTTTAGCGCATATTTACTCTGCATTCACGGCGAGCGACGTTATAGGAATTCAAAGATTGTTGGTTAAAAGGT
>PIYJ01000010.1 GCA_003601725.1 Candidatus Bathyarchaeota archaeon | reverse complement strand
TTGAATCTAGCTTTGCGATTTTCGCTTTCTTCAAGCAATTTAAGTATGCCTTCTTTCCCTATCGTCCGATAGACATAACTGGAGTATGGGCCGGGGAATCCTTTAAGAGCATCTATGAACAACCCTGCGTCTTCCACTATTACGGGTAGCTTCGTCTTCTGGTAGGCTTCTATTGCACTGGACTTGGCGATCTTTTCAATGTTATCATCTTGTATTTCTGAGGGCTTCACACGTAGCATGGCGACTGCAATATTATACTGAGCAAGCACTCTTCTCGCTTCGTTGAACTTGTGAATGTTGTTCGTCACAAAGAAAATCAGCCTCCCCAAAGGAAAGTTTTTACTAATCAAACCAGTTCACTCCATTAACATTCACGTAAACGTCATCTTTTAGAAACGTATCTACCTCTCTTCTCAATCTCCTTCACTTTGTTTAAGACTTCTTCCGTCTCTTCTCCCATAACCTCCATATAACCATTAATGATTGACTCAAAGCACTCCTCCGCATGTTTGAAATGCGTGCTTAATAAGGCTCTCTTCATGAGGTGAAGATCCACTCCTCGGTTTTCTAATTCGAAACTTTGCTCACTCAAGCCGAAATCGATGAAGACTATTCTCCCCTCAGGAGTCAATATCATATTTGAGGTTGTAAGGTCTCCGTGTATTATGCCTGACTTGTGAAGCCTACCTACAAGTATCCCTACATATCGGCATAATCTTCTTCTTTCTTCAGATGGGAGATGATCTAAAACCTCCTTCAGCCTCTTTCCTTCAACGAATTCCATGACTATCATAGAAGAGGCAAGGTCAATCATATAGATGATCGGCGTCGGGACTCCTGCTTCTTTAGCTTTATGAATTATTGAAGGTTCATGCCTGGTTCTCTGAATCCGTATTTCTCTATCCAACTCTGGCACGCGATACTTCTTCACTAATCTTTTCTTAAGGACAACCTTTCGTCCATGCCATGTTTCTAAATATAAACTTGCCTCCGCTCCTTTTTTAATCAACATCTTTCTCATCAACCCATGGAACTTCAACCTCGTCAAGTCGCCATTTCAACTTAACGAAGCTCTTCTCAACGGGAACAGTCAAACCATGTTTGTAGCTTAAAACCCCAACCCACGCAATCATCGCACCGTTATCCAAAGCATACTCTTTGGGCACGCTGTGAAATGTTGCATCATGCTCCTCCGCCATGATTCGAAGCATCTCTTTAAGCCTGTTGTTTGAACCCACCCCGCCCGTTAAGAGAACCTCCTTTTTCTCCGTGTGTGCTAAAGCTCTCTCCGTAACTTCGGTCAGCATAGAGAATATGGTCTCCTGAAAACTGAAACAGATATCTTCGATTCTATATTTGCCCTTCTTGAGGAGGGTGATCGCGGCGGTGAGAAGCCCGCTGAATGAGAGATCCATCCCCTTAACCGTATAGGGCAAATGAATGAAGTTCTCGCCTTTTGCAGCTCTCTCCTCAACTATTCTACCCAACGGCAAGCCTCTGTCAGATTCTAATCCTGCTTCCCTAGCGAATACATCTATACAGTTCCCAGCGGCAATATCCAGTGTTTCGCCGAAAACACGGTATCTTCTCGCTTCGAAAGCAGCAACAATCGTATTGCCGCCGGACACATAAAGAGTAACAGGGTCTTCAGCCTTATTGATAAGCTTCCCAATCTCAATATGCGCCACACAGTGGTTCACCCCTATGAGAGGCAAATCTAAATATGATGCTAAGGCACGAGCTGCAGTTGCACCTGTCCTCAAACATGGACCTAAGCCTGGGCCTTGAGAAAAGGCGATTACACTCAATTCCTTCGGCTTTATCCCAGACTTCCGGAATGCCTCTGCTAGAACCTTCCCTGCGACTCTTGCGTGGTGCCTAGCTGCTTCCCGTGGATGTATGCCTCCCTTCTCCGGCGTATACGTATCGTTGACGTTGACTAGTACTTCTCCTTCAAATGAGACTATTCCGACGCCGAAGTCGTCCGCGGTGCTTTCGATTCCGAGGCAGTATCCGTCCTTCATGATGTGTCCCTTTATATGGATGGAAGATGTTCCTCTTAAGATTATGATCTGACCTGTCTAAAAAAGAGGTTATGAAATTTTTGACTCATCCATTTGGGGTTTCAGGTCACATTAAGATGATTGGCATGTACAAATTTTTATTCTAGTTTGAACAAATAATTATTTAATGAGAGGAAAACTCGAATGCCTAAACAGAATGACCTAGAACAGAAAGCACTGCGGATAATAATGAATCAAGGGAAGAAGGGGGTCCTTCAATCTGAGCTGTGGCGGAAAATGAAGGCCACGAGTAGAGAAGGATCCCGAATATCAATCAAGCTTGAGAAGAGGGGACTTATCTATCGGGAACGTGAGCTACACAACGGCAGATGGACCTATAGGCTTTATTCCAAGAAACAGCCAGTCTCGATAGATTCCATCCTTACATGCCCATGTCTCACCTGTGAAGAGAACGCTCGGTGCGGAGCTGGCGGAAGGATGACTCCGAACGAATGTGACCGTTTGACGCAGTGGATACTTGAATCAATCGCTAAAGGAAGAGACCCGCCTGGTGGCAACTAATTGCCTAAAGAATGGGTTAGAAAGCATAAAAGGGATTATTACTATAGGAAGGCGAAAAGGGAAGATTTACGGTCCCGTGCCTCTTTTAAGCTTCTAGAAGCCGTTGAAAAATACGATTTCATGAAACTGGGCGACGTTGTAGTAGACTTAGGGGCCGCTCCCGGAGGATGGCTTCAAATATCTAGGAGAATCGTCGGCGAATCAGGTTTTGTATTAGGAGTAGATATCGATAGAATTGAACCCTTAGGATTCGCCAATGTCGTTACAATCGTCGGAGACATAAGAAACCCTGAGATCATTGGGAGAATAAAAGCTCTTCTGCCTAGACCAGCGGATGTAGTGCTTTCAGATGTATCTCCAAATGTTTCCGGAGTATGGGAGCTTGATCACGCCCGTCAAATAGGACTTGCTGAAAGATCATTGAGCATCGCCGTTGAAGTCTTGAGAACCGGCGGGAACTTTTTTGTCAAAGTCTTTCAAGGAGACCTCCAAGCAGGGTTTCTGCACTCGGTTAGAGAGTGGTTTTACAGGGTCAAAACTGTCAAGCCGAAGGCTAGTAGAAAAGAAAGCGCGGAGGTCTATATCCTAGGCATGAATTTTAAGGGGAAGATGGAAGAACAGGTCATCGCCTAGCATGCTCAACGACTTTCATAATCGTATCTACAGCGGTTTTTAATCCGTTAAGTTGAGAGATCTCTTTATGTATTTCTTCCATCCGTTTTCTGTAAGCCTCATCGTCAAGCATCTTCCGGATGGTCCTAAGCAATGATTCCTTGTTCACATCATGTTGTTCTAGAACCTCAGCTACGCCGAGTTCTTTAAGTCTGTACGCGTTGCTTAGCTGCTCAGTGTGGCTTGGAGTAGGAATCAGAATCATCGGCTTCCCGTAACTCATCGATTGAGTTAAAGTTCCATGTCCAGCTTTAGATATCACAAGGTCGCATGCCTTCAAATATTCGAATCTGTTAGATACCCAGCCGTAAATAGTCACGTTTCCCTTCTTGATAGGGTCTCCATTATAGTTTGGATATCCAAGAGACATGACGATCTGATACTCAGGCGGCATCTCCATTAGGATCCTTCGCAGTACCCCAGTGATGTATGCACGTTCCTTAACTGGACCGCTTATGGGCACAAATATGAATGGAGAATCATTGTTTAAACCCAACTTTTCTTTCAATTCTTCCTTGCTTGGAAGATCATCTGGGTGAACAGGTAGAATAGGCCCGATAATCTTTACGCGTTTCTGATATGATTTAGGTATTCTCAAGTTTCCAGCGGAAAGCACGTATGGCGGAGGAAAGTCGGGAATCATAAGATTGGTTGCGCCGCTGGTCCATAACTTGCCGATTACCGCTAAGGCTCCAGTATCGACAAGTTTAGCCAACCTCAATAGTCTCGATCTTCGAGGAATTATTATCTGAAACTGATTGAGGATACATACATCCGGAACGTCAAGTATTTTCGCCGCTAGAAGCGGAGAAGCACGGGAATCGGAGACGACGACATCCGGCTTGAATGCCCTTATGTATCTAATCTCAAATTCAATCTGCTTTGTCAGGGTGAATGATGCTAAAATCGGACCGGGATTAGCCACTGTCTGCCTGAAATCCACGGTTCCATCCTGTTTAACGACGAATCCTACGGGGGGAGCTTTAACAAGCGGAAAACCGGTCTGCTCAATGTATTTCACTGCATCTCTATAGGTGGAGAATAGAATCTCTGCTCCTCTCTTTTCAAGTTCTCTGGCTATTGGTATGCATCGCCCTGCATGGCCAAGTCCTATTCCGCAGACGCTGAAGTAGATCCTCAATTCTTTCTCCCGCTTCTTTTAAAGATCGTCGATTCTCTCCCCATATTAAAATTTAGAGATGTACTCTCGGAAGAATTCTTCTTTAGATGTTCTTAACAATTTTGGAAAAACGAGGATTTAACCCTTCAATTCCATAAAGCATCGGTCTGACCATATTCACATAGGTGGATGGTTCAGTTTCTTCCACGATGCCATTCTCTATATCTAATATATAAACCGCGTGAATCCGCGCATTTCTTATCTCTTCAAGGCTTACGGGAGGATTACTGTAATAAAGATCACATAAAGCCTTGATGCTTTCTATATCCTTCTTCTTTCTAGCCCTAGGGGGTTCAATAAGCGTAGATGGGATGTACATCGCATAATGCGGTGGAACCGCCAGTCCAAATTTATCTGCATATCCGCTGTAGCGGGTTATCTTACTCGCAATTCTCGCCTTGAGGTAAGTTAAAGGATACAGAGCATGCTCAGGGGGAATGAATCCCGTTTCAACTTCTACTATTAATGCTCCAAGTCCCTTTTGAGCATATATGTCACAGGAAAGACCGTCGAGAACCCTCTCTACTTCGACGTAATAACCATCTGAGATTAGATATTTGGCACAAACAAGCTCCATGACTGAGTGATTTATCTTTACCAAATTCTTCTTATGCATGGAGATCAGGGAATCCCCAAGTCTTCTTATCTCTCTAGAGATGTAACTCTCCTCGCCTTCGCATAACTTATTTACCAAGTGCATGATGTCCTTCTCGAATTTTCCCACAGCCATGATCCTTCCGCATCTATACAGAATATTAGATGATTAGATTTAAGATTTTGTGTCATTCGAAGAGAATCTCAATAAAAGATCACGCCGTTTTAATTAATGCATCTTTATCCCCCCAAAGACTATTAATACAGACCATCTGACACCACGAAGAACACGTCACACAAATCATAAAAAGAAAAATCCAGCCCAAAATCCAAAAAATAGCCACATAAAAACAGACTTATCTAACAAAACGACCACTTCCACAACCAAAAGGAAAATCCGCCCAATCTCTTCACCCTTCACAATTCATAGTATAAAACAGTTTAATTATCTGTGCAAAATCCTTATATAATCCTTGAAGGAAAATAATAAATCCCAAGCCGGGAAGCAGGCCTCACGTGTCACATTGAAGCAACGAGCATATCATCCGAAACCAGTTGAAGGGTGATATGCGACAAAGACGTTGCTTCAATGGACTGGGTGACGCGTGAGCGCGTGCGTTCAGACATGCGCGTCTATACGAAACAGCTGAAGTATAGAATGCGGGATGTCTGAACGGGCTGGACACGCGCTTATGAGGCTTAGACCCGGCTTGGAATTCTAACATTTCTTTTTTGAGCAATCTTGTTTCTTTGGTTTTGAGATTTTAGAAAATTTAATTTCCCACTCTTTTTAGCTGGCTTTGGTACATTTCGATTATTTCTTTTACGGTGGTTGAGTCTTCTGCGGATTTGTCTGGTCGATATCTGCCTGTGAATCTGGGGAATCTTATAGCTAATCCGCTTCCTTCCCTTATTGCCCCCGTGCCGCATGTATGAACTGGGCTGAGGGTAATCTCGGCTCCTATGACCTCTAGGACTACTTTGGGTTCAAACCAGATGTCTGCCTCTAGTTTCGATTTAACTCTGGCGTGTTTATGCTGAATTCTGTGAGGTTCCATCATCTTAGGAATCTTTTCAAGATCTTCATCGGTAAATCCAGATCCGCATTTGCACACAGTTTCGAAAGTGTCTTCCTCCGGGTTGTAAGCAGCAAGTAGCAATGCGCCGTAAGTTCCAGCTCTTTTTCCTCTTCCGTGAAAAGCACCGACCACGGTTAGATCAACGGCATCTGTCATCTCGCTCTTATAATCCCGTTTATACTTTATCCACAGCCACCCTCTGGATCCCGCCTGATACACGGAGTCTTCGCCTATGGATTTGCAGACTAGTCCTTCACAGCCGTTCTCGATTGCTTCTTCAAAAAATGTTTCCAGCTCTTGGGGATCATCAGTTACTAGGTATTTGGCTATCTGAACGCGGTCGGTGATGTCAACGATTTCTTTTAGTACTTCATGACGAACCGGGTAGGGTTCAAGAGTTAGATCTTTACCATCAACATACAAAACATCAAATACGAACAAGGAAACCGGATATTCCTCTATCGCCTGTCGAATCTCATGTTTTCTCCTTCTATGCATGAGCTCCTGAAAAGGCCTCATCTCCCCCGTCTCAAGATCGACAGAGACACACTCCGCTTCTATGATCGCTGATTTAGGCTTAATATATTCTCTGACGAGCTCCGCCGCATCTGGGAACTGATTAGTTATATTCTCAAGCCTCCGAGAGAAAAGAAAAACCTTTTCGCCGTTTTTGTGAGCCTGCACTCGTTCCCCGTCATATTTATACTCGGCGATGCATTTTCCGCCGAGCTTCTCAAGAATCTCCTCCGGTGAGCTCAAACGTTCAGCCAGCATCGGCCTAATGGGTTTACCGATTGAAACCTTAAAGTCCTCGAGGCCTTCTATTCCGCTCTCTGCGACTATCTTCGCAACTTGCCCTAAATCCGAAGATACATTGTAGGCTCTCTCGAGGATCGGCCTCGCCTCTTTGCCTCCTCCGTACGCTATGGCCAACGCGTCGAGGACAGTCATATCTGCTATTCCAAGCCTAAGCTTGCCTGTGAGGGTTCTAATGATGTACTTAGCTTCTTTCGGCTCGGCGTCTGACAGAATCCCCGCTAAAAGAGATATCTTTTGATCTATAGAGCCTGAACCTGAGGCTTTAGCTATCTTATCAAGAGTCTGATAGACTCTTTCAACGGTGAGGGGTTGCTGGAAGAAGGTGACCTGGAGCTTTTTCTCTAAAAATTTCTGCGCAGTCTCCCCTAAGTCTCCCGTCTCTCTGAGATTATTCTCTATTTCTTGAATTCTTCTTCCAGCAGCTCTTGCTACTGCCCTTATTGCCAGCTTCTCCGCCATGCCTATCTCGATTCCCATGAAGTCGGGATACAATTTTCCCTGCGTTAAGTAGACAACTTTATCGATGAGGTTCTTAGGAGTTTTTTTAAATAATTCCACGAGATAATCCGTCATCTCCAGCCTCTTAGTTGTATTCTCGATCTGTTCATAGACGTTGGCGACAAGCAGGTATCTCAATTCCCAATCTCCCAAATAACTAGAGGCGAGTTAAGAGATATAAGTTAAACGTAGAATTTCATCGGCATAAAGCACTGCAAACCATCTTCATAATCCTTAATTCTGTTTTTTAATTCGAAATGATAAGCCAGATGTATTGTAAATCAGAAAGATTTGCGGTGATTGAGAAGAGAGAAACGTTGCAGAGACGTTACGTCTTAACTCTAACTCCACATCTAGGGCAATAAATAGCATCTGGCGGTAGCCTCTGCCCGCATTTGAAGCAGAACTTAGGGTGATATCCGATTAGCTCTTGAGGTTCTTCCCTCTGAGGAGGAACAGGAAATAAAGGTCCATGTGGTTCATGGGTCTTTATGGCTCTTTGATCGATGCTTAGGGAATAGTACAAGTAAGTAAAGGCAACCGGCTGCACTGGCTTTATTATTGAGATGATTATGAGCGTGATGGCCAATCTAACATATCCTTTACTCCGTGTTATATAACTGCATATAATCTCTCCTGATATGCCTGCGATGGCTGTTAAAAGGAATAAAAATAATAAGATTGAGAAGACTTGCCATGGTCTTTTAGCTACCAGTCTTCTACTTTTTTGAAGACTCTCGAAGATTCCTAGTCTTTCAATAATCATCACTTGTATTGCTAGACTGAAGATGATAGCCATTATTATTCCTGGGATAATGAACAGAGCAAGTCCGAGGATAACCAAAAGTCCCTTTATGAATCCTACTGATAGAAGCGAAAAAATATTGGAGGTCACTGTTTTAAGGCTTCCAATTAAACTTGGGGTTCTTCCCTCTAATTTATCCGAAGAATATTTGGTAACCAAGCTATTCGGGAGAACATCAATTATCCAGCTTATCAAAATGAAAATTATGACTATCGGTATCGTGAATGTCAGATAATTGATGAGTTGAATAAGAAAATTTTCAGTGAAGCCTGGTTGAATCTTGAATTGTGGAATTAGATCGAAAGCGAGCTTCCATAAAATGCTCTTCAGCAGATTGGCGATTAGAAAAGGAAAAACTAGGGCGTCAAATCTGTTAACATAAAACCTAAGAGATTCAGCGATTATCTCCCTAGTAGATAGAGCGGAATAACGGGTAGAACTGAGCATTCTCCGCCTCGTCCTTTTGCAGATATTTTTCTTTATATTATTTATAAAGCTGAACGAGGAATGGTTTTTCTGAAAAAGGTTTATAGGGATATAATGTTCTACAACCCTAGTGGATATGGTCAAGTTCTCAAAAGATAAGAGCTGACTGAATCATGGGTGTCAACTTAGGAGACTTGGTTCCTAAGACAAAAGTCGATTTAAAGAATCTCAGCGGAAAAATCGTTGCGATCGATGCGTACAATGCACTCTATCAATTCCTCTCAATCATCAGACAGCCAGACGGAACCCCCCTAAAAGATCGCAGTGGAAGAATAACAAGTCACCTAAGCGGCTTGTTCTATAGAACATGTAACCTTCTGGAGCTGGGAATAAAACCCATCTATATTTTCGACGGTGTCCCTCCGGAAATGAAAGAGGCAGAGATCAGGAGAAGAGCGAAGATAAAAGAAGAGGCTCAGGTGAGATATGAAAGAGCCTTAAGAGAGGGAAGGATTGAAGAAGCTCGGATGTATGCTCAGATGACTTCTCGCCTGAAGGATTACATGGCTGAAGACTCGAAGACTCTGTTAACTCGGATGGGTGTGCCTTGGATTCAAGCTCCATCTGAAGGTGAAGCTCAAGCAGCCCATCTAGCTAAGAAGGGCGATGCAGATTACTGTGCCAGTCAAGACTTTGATAGCTTGCTGTTTGGTGCTCCGTTTCTGCTTAGGAACTTGACGATTTCTGGTAGAAGAAAGCTTCCCCGCAAGAATGTGTACATTGAGATTACCCCAGAGATTGTTGAGATGTCTAGGGTTCTAAAGGAGCTCGGCATCACTCGTGAACAACTTGTAGACGTAGGAATCTTGGTAGGAACAGATTTTAATCCTGAGGGGATCAAGGGGATAGGGCCGAAGACAGCGCTTAGATTAATAAAGAAATATGGAACTCTGGAGGAGGCTTTAAAGAATATTAAGAATGCTGAGTTCCCCGTTGACCCGAAGGAGATAAAGGAGTTCTTTCTTCATCCCAAAGTCACGGATGATTATACGTTAACCTGGAAGAATCCCGATGTTGAAGGGGTCATAGACTTTCTCTGCGGTGAAAAAGATTTCTCAGAAGACCGTGTTCGGAAAGCCTTGCAAAGGGCGATCAAAGGCATGGAAAAAGCCAGGACGAAGACTACTTTAGACTCATGGTTCAGCTGAATCTCGCGAATACTTCAACAATACTTATAATGTTACGTTTGATTATTAGTTAGGATTCAGCCAAAATTCGACCTGATAAGACGAGGATATCTGGATAAATGAGAGGCAGAAAATATGGTTGAGCTTCGCGAAAACGAGGCAAAGACGCTGCTTGCACTGAAAGAAGCAGGAGGACGCCTAAATGTTTCTGAGATTGCTAAGAAAGGCGGGCTTGCTCATGCAGCAATCATGCGGGCTGCCCTTTCGCTCAAGTCGAAAGATCTGATCAAGATCACTGAACGGAAGATCCGAAAAGTCTCCCTGAACGATGAAGGAAGAACCTACGCTGATGTCGGGTTGCCGGAGAGAAGGCTTGTTGATGCATTAGCTAGAATGGGCGGGGAGGCGGGACTAGATGAAGCTTTAAAAGCAGCGTCTCTCGAGAAAGGCCTTTCAGCCATAGCTCTAGGATGGCTAAGCAGGAAGGGATGGGGACGAATAGAGAAAAAGAACCGTGTAGTAAGGCTGTTAAAAGAGCCCAGTGAAGGAGCAGATGAACAGCTTCTTAGGCTTCTGAAGAGCAAGGGAACAATGAATGTGGAGAGCCTCGCCGATGAGATGAAGGATGCCGTTAAATTACTGAAGGGAAGAAAACTCATCGAAGTTCATGAAGAGACCCAACGAGAGCTGGAGCTGACGAATGAAGGATGGGAACTCGTCAAGAAAGGCATACGGATAACAACTGAAGTCAGCCAAGTGACGCCTGAGCTCCTTGTTACGGGTAAATGGCGCGAAGTTAAGCTGCGGAGATACAATATTAAAGCGGCAGTTGCGCCTATCTGGCCTGGAAAGAAGCATCCTTACCTGAGATTTTTGGATGAACTTAAGCAGAAACTTATCGCTCTCGGCTTCAAAGAGATGGCCGGGCCGATCGTTGAGCTTAGCTTCTTCAATTGCGACGGATTGTATATGCCTCAGGATCATCCAGCTCGAGAAGTCCATGACATGTATTTCATTAAGGAGCCGGAATACGGCGATCTGGATCGGTATAAAGAGTTCTTGGAGAATGTTCGTGAAACGCATGAGAATGGATGGAAGACGGGTTCTAAAGGCTGGAGATACTCTTTTTCATCTCTTGAAGCCGCAAGGCTCATGTTGAGAAGCCAGACGACAGCCGCAAGCGTGAGGATGCTGATAAGCGAGGAACTGGAGATTCCGGGCAAGTATTTCGCGATTGCTAGATGTTTCCGTCCTGACGTGATAGATAAGACTCATCTTACAGAGTTCAACCAGGTGGAAGGCATCATTCTAGGCGAAGATTTAGGTCTGAAAGATCTACTTGGGGTTCTTAAGAGATTCGCGATTGAAGTGGCGGGGGCCGACAAGGTGAAGTATCGGCCGGACTATTTCCCATTCACGGAGCCAAGCGTCGAATTGGTAGCCTATAAGAAGGGATATGGATGGATGGAGTTCGGAGGCTCCGGCATATTCCGCCCTGAGGTTACGTTGCCCCTTGGAATCAAGGTTCCAGTTCTAGCGTGGGGACTCGGGGTGGACAGGCTGTTTATGATGAAGATGGGGATTGAAGATATTCGCTATCTCTTCTCTTATGATCTTGATTGGATTAGACGTGTCGAAGTGGTTTAGATGCCGACTGTTGAATTGAATCGTGAAGACCTAGAATCCTTGCTTGGCATGCATCTACCAGAAGACGTTGAGGAACTAAACGAGATTTTAGCTTATGTCAAGGGAGAAGTGAAAGGCCTAGATTACGAGGAGATCCGTATTGAGCTAAAGGATAGCAATCGAGCGGATATATGGAGCGTAGAGGGGCTGGCAAGGGCTCTTCGAGGCTTCTTGGGGTTAGAGGAGGGTCTTAAAGAATACAGAGTGGCAGGCAGCTCTGGGGTTGAAGTCTATGTGAACCCTCGGCTCAAGGATATACGTCCCTATATTGGTTGCGCCGTGGTGAAGGATGTCAAGTTAACTGACGCCGCGATCCGTCAGATCATGCGTTTTCAGGACAAGATGGATCAGACTTATGGGAGGAATAGACGTCGAACCTCGATAGGGCTATACGAGTTTGATCTAGTTAAGCCGCCGCTTCATTTCACCGTGGCGAAGCCGAAGGAGATAAGCTTTGTTCCTCTAGAATTTGATGAAGAATTAACATTAGAGGAGATCCTTGAAAAACACCCGAAAGGCAGGGATTATGGGCATATCGTTCGTCAATTCCCAGTGTGGCCCATCTTCATGGATTCGGAGAATCATGTTCTCTCTTTCCCGCCTATCATAAACTCTAATGATCTGGGGAGAATAACGGAGAAGACTCGGAATGTGCTTATCGAGGTGACTGGAACATCCTATGAAACGGTGCTGGACACTTTGATAAACGTAACAGTAGCTCTAGCAGATCGGGGAGGCGCGATCTACTCTGCGGAGATACATTATCCATATCTCGGAATGGCTGATGATGTGACACCGAATCTTGATGTTGATACAATCATCTTGGATGTCTCTTACGTTCAAAGATTCATTGGGCTTAAGCTAAAGGCGTCTGAGATCATCCCTCTTCTAGAGAAGGCTCGGTATGGCATCGCGGAATCTTCAGAGACGAGAATAGTCGTTCAGGTGCCATGTTACCGTGTGGATGTGCTTCATCCAATTGACGTAGTTGAAGACATAGCAATAGCATACGATTACAATAGGATTCCAGATGAGTGGCCGCAGCTCGCAACTGTTGGCAAGATATCAGATGAGACGATATTTCGAGATTATATTCGAGAGATAATGGTTGGATTAGGATTCCAAGAAGTCCTTACATATATCATGTCCAATCCTGAAACCCTCTTCGCAAAGATGAATCTTAAACCCTCCAGAGTTGTTGAATTGGCAAATCCAAAGATCACCTCGATGACTTGCCTCAGAAACTGGCTGCTTCCCAGCCTCATGGAACTCCTCAGCCACAACGTGCATGTGGATTATCCTCAAAGAATCTTCGAGGTGGGATACTGCGTTGTGCACGATGAGAAACGGGAGAATAAGACCAGAGATATTGAGAAACTCGCCTGTGTAAATATACACTCAAACGCAAACTTCACTGAGGCAAAAGCCCAGCTAGACGCTTTACTCTCAAATCTCGGAGTGAAATATGATCTAGAAGAGACTCGTCATGAAAGCTTCATCGAAGGCAGGGCAGGCAAAATTATGCTTGGAAAAAAGGAAGCGGGAATCATAGGAGAAATCCATCCGCAAGTACTCCAGAACTGGGAATTAGAGAATCCCGCATCCGCCTTTGAAATCTCCATAGACCAGCTGAGACAACACAAATATGGAAGATAAAGCGCTGCATAAAATCCGAGAGAAACGTTTAAGTTAAAACATACATATTTTTCATCTCAAGCGATGAGACGAGCTTGAAATAAAATCCCGCCGAACCCAAAGAGGGACCCGCTTAGACGGACCCAACGGAGATGGATGGCTCCTCATCTCTCGATGAGGAAGGGTTACCCAGAAGCGGGACAAGGCGGGCGTGGGCGAAAGACTCCGCGTCTGAGAGAGCTCAGCCGAGAAGAGCGTGCCCGCTCTGCTGTGAAGCTGAGTGTTAGTGGCGCGGAACACAGCGCCCACGACAAAATTTTGACGTGGAAATCGATGCGATAAGTATCTTTAAACCGTTTTCGTATTACAAAAATGTTTATAAATTTGTATTACAATCCTGTAATCGAGGAGAAGCCGAGTTGGAGGTTGTCAGCTTCAGGATTCCAAAGGAACTTAAAAGAAGCATGCAGAGAGCGGGCGTTAACTGGAGCGAGGAGATCAGGAAGTTCATCGAGGCTAAGGTCAGGGAATGCGTTGGGAGAAAGGCCTTAGAGGAGATCGATGCGATGCTTGCTGACTTGCCTCGAACGGAGAAGGGAACCGCGAGAAGATATGTGAGGGAGGACCGTGACAGTAATTGATGCGTCTTCGCTAGCCAAGTACATCCTGAGGGAGGAGAACTGGAAAGAAGTCAGGGATCATCTATTAAATGCATACTCAAACACGTTAGCTTTAGCCGAAGTCTCGAACTCTATATGGAAATATCAGATCTTGCATGAAGCTGTATCACGCGAAGTAGCTAAGTTAATGTTCAGCGCCCTTAAGAAGCTCTGGGAAGATGTCATACTATTCGAGCCTTTTGAGAAGTATCTGGAGGATGCCTTTGAGATATCGATGAAGACGAAGATAACATTCTATGACACTGTTTATCTGGCACAAGCAAAGACTCACGGCGAGCTTCTAACAAGCGATGAAAAGCAGCGGAGAGCCGCAGAAAAGATAGGAGTAAAAGTAAAATACATAGACTGAAAGACCAGAAAAATACTCAAAAATAGCATATAGCCATCAATTAGTTGACTGTAGACATATTTTACTAATCATATTTGTAGTTGTCCAAAATTTTTTCAGTTCGCCGCGATGAAATCGTTGTTTATCCAGCAATAATAGGCATGGAAGGCTTCAGCTTCATATTCTGGCTCTTTCTTCTTTTTGATAATACTTTGTCCATTTGAGTTTCCGTGCGTCACGTTTCAGCTCGATGGCGTTCTTTCGGCATTTACTTGAGCAGAACCATAGGGTTGATCCGTCGATTTTGACGTACATTATTCCGGTTCCAGGAGGAATTGTTTCTCCGCAAAACGAACATTGATGAGATTTCGGCATCGCATTCACCTTTTCAGCGTTTATCCGTAAATCTAAGTTGATGAATCCTACTTGTTTCACTTTATTTTTCTAGCTTCTCTCTCCGTCTCTCTCAGCATCAATATATCGTTAAGTCTTACTGGGCCCTTCACGTTCCGCGTTATGATTCTGCCTTTATCCGGACCCTCAAGAATGCGAACTCTGACTTGCTGTATCTCGCCTGTTGCTCCTGTTCTACCTACTATTTGAATGACTTGGGCAGGGGTTAATGTCTCCTCTTCTTCTCTCCGACTCATTCACCCGACCCTTCTCTAATTCTCTGGATCCTAGTAATTATCTCTTTAACTAGGTCTTCAGCTTCTCCGGTCTCAATTATGCATGCAGCGGCAGATTGAACATCTATGCCAGCGGCTGAGCCGAGCTTCATTTTACTGGGGACATAAACATAGGGGATCTTTCTTTCTTCGCAGAGTATAGGTAGATGGGCAACTATCTCGGGGGGATCGACATCCTCAGCTATCACAACGAGCCTTGCTTGTCCTCTTTCTACAGCCTTAGTTGTTTCGTTTGTGCCTTTACGAATTCTTCCAGTTCTCAATGCTATTTGCAGCGCTTCGTAAGCGGCATTCGCAACCTCATTCGGAGTCTCAAATCTAACATAGAACGGCTTAGACATTCCAACTCACCGAAACTTCATCAACACATGTCTCAGTTCAGATTTAACCCCTAACTAATTAAACATAGCCCTATATATGTTACGGTGAAATCGATGGAAAAATCGGAGAATCACGCCTTTTTTTACTTTTCAGTCAAGGTGAACCTTTAGGAAGCGTTGAATTACACTGCGATTACTTTCTTGACTTGTGGAATCTTGCTTTTCAAATAGCGTTCTACACCCATTTCCAGGGTCATCTTGGCCATAGGGCATCCTGCGCATGCGCCTTTCAATCTGACTTTGACGATTCCTTCCTCGTCTACATCTACGAGCTCGATGTCTCCTCCATCAGCTCTCAAACTCGGCTGAATCGCTTTGATAGCCTTTTCGACTTCTGCTTTCACATTCAACACCCTTTATAACTTCGTGATTTTCTTATCTTACTCTGATATAAACCTTCCTTATTCATGAGCAAAGAAGGTCTTCACTTTTTCTTCCATCTGATCGATTCGCACAAATCCGAAACGTTCAAACTGAACAATCTGGTCCACGGAGGCTTGACGAAGATTCTCCTCTGCTAATCCCTTCACAGCTGATCCGTCAGGCATGATAACCTCGCATGGGATTCCATCGCCGTCAGGAAGCCAGTGAATCAAAGCGAGACTCCGTCTCCTTGCTTCTTTGTAATCCTCACTGTGAAACTCCGCTGAGATTTGATCTTCATTTTTCGATAGAACCTTCACATTGAAGAGTTCCATTAATCGAACAAGGAAACCTGTCTTAAGACGGTTAAAGTCTCTCGATGAAATCAGCAGATGAACTCGTCCATTCCTGTTTTTCACCGTGAAGACGCGTGTTCCCCGTTTAGGATCGTCGGGGTGAAGCCTTATGTTGACTGTGAAGTCTCTTTTAACGTTCTTAACGATCATCCTCTTCGGATCGTCAATGAAGAAATACCGGTTAGCTATCGGATCCACTATTTTACGGTTATACGCGTAAAGATTCTTCCAGCTTAATGTTATGTCAGCTGGACGCGGACCAACATCTATCATCATCTGCCGTATTGCTTCAGGCATTATTCCCCTTCTTTTTAAAGCTCGAAAGGTAGCAAGCCGTGGATCGTCCCATCCGCTGTAAATGCCTTCCTCAACGGCTCGGACGATCTTAGACTTGCTCAACGTAACGCCTGTGATCTTAAGCCGCCCGTAATGAATCGCCTCTGGATACTTCCACCCAAGATATCGATAAAGATATAGCTGTCTTTGCTGGTTTGTGAGATGCTCCTTGCCACGTATGACATGAGTTACGCCATTTAAATGATCGTCAATTCCATTTGCAAATGCAAAGAGAGGCCAGACGCGGTAGCGGCTGCCAGTTCTGGGATGCGGATGCTTTTCAGAGTCTATTATTCTGAAGGCTGGCCAATCTCGAATTGCAGGGTTCGGATGGTTAAGATCAGTCTTGATTCTTACGACAGCCTCGCCTTCGTCGTACTCTCCGGACAGCATATCTTCCCATCGGGAGATGTTCTCTTCAGGCGAGATATTTCTACATGGACAAGGCTCCTTCCGCTCTACTTTCTCTTTGAAATCTTCACGTCGACAAATACAAACATAGGCATGACCCTTTTCCAGCAGCTTCCTTGCATATTCATAGTATATTTCCATTCTGTCGCTTTGTATATACTCGGCGTCCCAAGTGCATCCAAGCCATTTGAGGTCTTCCCTTATCAGATCGTAAAACTCGAGGGCTGTCTTCTTTATCCGCGGATCGGTATCCTCGAACCTTAGGATGAAACGTCCATCATACATTCTTGCATATTCATGGCTTAAAATTATGGCTCTAGCTGAGCCTATATGTAGAACACAGTCCGGGTTTGGAGCGAAGCGTGTAACTATCTGTTCATATTTATCCGCGTTTGGAAGGGGAGGAAGCCTTTTTTCCTCTTCAATTCTTTCTTTCTCTTTTAAAAGCATCTCCGGCCATAAGTTCCGTGCGATCTCCATCTGCTGCTTTAACGTGAGACTGTTGATCTCTTCGATTATTTCATTTGTTAAAGAAGATATCTCTCTTATCTTCCCACGGAGATCCGGATTCTCACCTAGCAATTTCCCCAAGACGGGTTTCGCTTGGGCTTTTCCCTCATGCTTGATCGCGTTTTCTAAAGCTATTCTTCTAATTTTCTCTCTGATCTTCGAGATGTCTTCAGCGCCTTTCAATTGATGCTTCCTCTTCATCTTTAGATAGAGTATGGCCCTAAATATTCCGTTCAATCAAATAATCAACGAGATTCTTCAGCTTCTTCTTTGCTTCGGAAGGCGGGAGAATCCTGTCAGCTTCACTCCAGCTGTCTTTCACCATCTTGGCGGCAATCTTCTTCGCGTATTCAATCGATCCATATTTCTTAATTATATCGATTGCTTCTTTCTTTTGTCGCTCATCACTGGTATGTTCTTCAAGTATTTTTATAAGCCTCTCCCTATCGGATGCATTTGCATTTTGAAGAGTATGAATCACCATGAGAGTTAATTTCCCTTCGGTTATATCTTTTCCTAATCCTCCTTTTCCCTTGGCGAATTCTTCGCCAACAAGATCAAGCACATCATCTTGTATTTGGAAGGCTATTCCCAAAGATTCGGCGAATCTCCCCATCTTTTCCACAACCTTTTCATCGGCACCCGCCAGAATGCACGCCATCTTAGCAGCCATCCTCGCCAGAGTGCCTGTCTTATAAGCGCACATTTGAAGATATTCTTGTTCGGATATTTCGCTAGGATGAATTAAGCCTCGATGCCATGCGATGTCTATTGCTTGTCCAAAGCTCAGATTCACCATTTCCTGCACGTACGTCTCATACAGCTTATTCGCCTTATCAGAAGATATCTTCTTTTTCTTAGAAACCAAAGCCAGCATAGGGAGGAAAAACATCAAGTTCGAGAGGTTTATTGCGATGTCGAGGCCGAAGAGACGGTATGTGCATGGCTTTCCACGTCTCAGATCTGATTGGTCTTCAACGTCATCGGCGATCAAAGTTCCATTATGAATGACCTCAGGGATCACTGCGAAGTCAAGAAAATCCTCAGAATTAACGCCTAAAGATTTACAGATGAGAAGGAAAAGAACAGGCCTCCATCGTTTGCCTCCACGGTCAAGAAATTCCCAGAATGGCTCCGCTACGGCTTTATTTAAGGCTTCTAAATCGAGACGATATCTTGGAGGTGAGATTTTAAAGATTAACGAGTCTTTGTTGAATCTTCTTGGCAAATATTTCTCGATATATTGATCTATTATTTGAGCTTTCTTTTCAAGAAAATCGATAATTTTTATTCTGTCATCGGTCTTCATTTTTTATTAACCTTCTCTTCTTGCATATGAGTCTATATCGAAACCTCTGATCCTAAGCCATTCAGCAGTCTTACCTAACACGACAAGAGGGGCGCCCTTCAATCTTTCTATAGAGCATGCTCCAACGAGAAACATAGAAGTTCTGAGCTGCTGAATCACTATTTTAATCTTTTCCTTAACCTTTTCGCTGCCTTTCACGGCTGGTTCAAGTATTGGAAGAGCAAAACCAGCAAGGTCCGCACCTAAACTTATAGCCTTAGCAATGTCCAGTCCAGATCTCACTCCGCCAGAAGCGATAATGGGGATGTCAACAGACTGTGCGACTTCGATGACGCTTGCCGCTGTTGGTATTCCCCAGTCCCAGAATTCCTTTCCAACTTCCTCTGCGAGATGATCCCCTCTTTGATGAGCTCTGTACCACTCAACTGCCGCCCAGCTTGTTCCTCCCGCTCCGGCGACATCGATCCCTGCGACTCCTGCTTCTTCGAGTTTTTTCGCATCTTCAGCGGATATTCCAGCTCCTGTTTCCTTTACTATAATGGGCACATCAAGACTTTCTGCGATCTGCCTTATCTTTCTGAGAGCTCCAAGATAGAACGCCTCTCCTTCTGGTTGAATAGCTTCTTGGAGGGGGTTCAAATGTATGATAAGAGCGTCGGCTTCGATCATCTCTACGATCTTCTCTAATTCTTTAATTCCATAGTCACGGATAATTTGAGAGGCTCCTATATTCGCTGCGAGAAAGGCGTTCGGCGCCTTCTTCCTGACGATCGTGTAGGTTCGTCTTAGGTTTGGATTTTCAAGGGCGGCTCTTTGGCTTCCCACCCCCATCCCTAGCCCAAACTCTTCAATCGCCTCGGCTATTGAGGCGTTTATCTTTATGGCTTCTTCCGCACCGCCTGTTATGCTTGAGATCATTATTGGCGCTGAAAATTTGTAGCCGAAAACCTCGGTGGTTAAGTCGATCTCTTCCAGATTCAATTCTGGTAGAGCTCTATGTATAAAAAAGATATCTTCGAAACCTGTTGTTATCTTCTTAGCTTCAACATCTTCATTGAGACATATGTAGATATGATCCGTCTTTCTTTTTTTGATGCGTTTCTCTTTCATCTCATCGCTTAATTCTTGTCCCAACGACTTCTTCTCCTTTAAGAGCCTTGTAAATATTATTCGGTGACAATGCATTTACGATAAGAGCTTCAACGCCACGCTCAACAGCAGCTTTAAGCTCCAATATTTTTCCCAACATTCCGCCGGTCACGTCTGGAGCTTGGCTTCCGCCGATGTGCCTTATCAGCTTTGCGGCGTCCTTTAATGAAACCTCAGTGATTAAACGAGCAGAGAAGTTTCTCTTCGGGTCAGAATCATACAGCCCATCTACATCTATTCCCATGATGATTCTCTCAGCATTCAACTTAACGGCGAGAGCTGCAGCTATTTGATCGCCTGAAAGAATCGTAAATTCCCATTCAACGTCAAAAACGGCGTCTCCATAAAGCACGGGGATCAAACCGAGTTTGAGAGCCCTCTTCAAGATCTCCGCGTTAAACGTTTGGATCCGGCCTTTCCTTGTCA
>PIYJ01000009.1 GCA_003601725.1 Candidatus Bathyarchaeota archaeon | reverse complement strand
TTCCATTAACATCGCCAGCCAACTATGACGGTTCTTTGAACTATCAGAAGATGAGAAACTCTCCCTTTAAACAGTTATGCATCTGACGATTGGAATAGCGACGTTTGGCCATTATGAAGTCTTCATGATAAAAAATTAATGTGGATTCTCCCTATTTATTGCATTGAAGAGGATCTTTTTCGATGATACATATCTGTATGCTCATCTAAACGAAAATGTCATACATGGATCCTTATGTGTAATGGTGAAGACGCATGGACAAAAAGTACACGCATGAAGGCCGGCTTTCAGGGAAGGTTGCGGTGATAGTAGGGGGCTCAGGAGGCATAGGAAGAGGCATAGTGGAAGATTTCGTCAGGGAAGGAGCATATGTAGCCATCGCGGATATAGCTATTGACAAGGCTAAAAGCATCGCTGAAGAGATAAACAGGCGATACGGGAAAGAAAAGGCAGCAGCGGTTTATGTTGATGTGACTGATGAAGAATCAGTTAAAAGGATGGTTGAGAGGATTCTTGAAATATTCAAAGAGATAGACATACTGATATATTGTGTAGGTGTAGTGAAGGCTGGAAGCGTTAAATCCTTCAGTCTTTCAGATTTCAGATTTGTGACTGATGTGAATTATACTGGGTATTTTCTCTGCGTTAAACATGTCTCACGGGTCATGGCTGAGCAGCACAAGCGGAACCCTTCGAGGATTATGGATATAATTCAGATCAACTCGAAATCGGGACTTCAGGGAAGCAAGAGAAACTTTGCCTATGCAGGCAGCAAATTCGGGGGGATAGGCTTGACCCAAAGCTTCGCGTTAGAGCTGATAGAAGACGGGATTAAGGTTAACGCGGTATGTCCAGGCAACGTTTTCGATGTGCCATTATGGTCCGATCCAGAGAATGGGCTTTTCGTACAATATCTCAAGGCGGGGAAGGTTCCAGGTGCTGAAACGATTGAGGATGTTAGACGATACTATGAATCGAAGATTCCTATGGGGAGGGGATGCACGGTGAAAGACATCCTCACAGCGATTTATTACATAATAGAACAGCAGTATGAGACTGGGCAGGCGATTCTCGTAGCGGGCGGACAGATCATGAGATAATGCCCTATTTTTTAGTATACTCCTACAGATATGATTCTTTTTGTAATTGCGAATTTCAGACGGAAGATAGATAAAAAGGAGGAGTAAATAAAATAATTGGAGGTGTCTAGGAATGAGCATAATTGTGAAATGGTTGGGACATGCGAGTTTCCAAATAAAAGCTGACGGCAAGAACATTTACATTGATCCTTACGAGGGAGACTATAAAGAAAAAGCCGACTTGGTGCTCGTCACACATTCACATTTTGACCATTGCGATACTTCTAAGATAAGGAAGATAGTTAAGGAAGACACGGTGATAGTCTGTCCGCCTGACTGTGCTTCGAAAATTAAAGGCAATCTGAGAGTAGTTAAACCCGACGAGAAAACTGAAGTAAACAACATAACCGTAGAAGCAGTTCACGCCTATAACTATAAACGGTTCAGATCCCCAGGCAATCCGTTTCATCCGAAAGGCTTCGGAGTAGGATACATCATAACGATTGATGATAAGAGAATTTATCATGCTGGTGATACAGACTTCATTCCTGAAATGAAGAATCTGAAGAATATCTCTTTAGCTTTGCTTCCAAGCGGAGGAACATATACTATGGATAATCCAGAAGCGGCAGAAGCGGCCTTAGCCATAAAGCCAGAGGTAGTTATCCCTATGCATCGATGGGATACTAATCCGGAAACCTTCAAGAAGAAGATTGAGGAAGCCTCGGACATAAAAGTCGTCATACTCAACCCGGGCGAAGAATACGAGATAAAATAAACAGCACATGATTCGGCAGCTAAAATCAAAACTGACGTTTGACCGCCTACTTGGTGAGCCCTCCGCACAGACTCGTTATTTCTTTATGAAGACTCAGTATTCGCTTTATGGACGGATGATCCGCACCCAATCTTCTACTGAACTTTTTTATCGTCTCTTGAACTGGGACTATCCTTTCGCCCTCGATCAGTTTGTCAGCATAGGTTACAATCTTTTCCTCGATGGTCTCTGGGAGGTAATCCTCAACGGGCCATCCTAGTTCTGAGGCTTCTTCAGCAGTTAAACCTCCCCCTAAATGCCTCTTTATGATTCTTATGATTGGCTCTGGTAGGTTAAAGGATCGCGCTATCTCTGCACCGACAATTGGGTGGTGAACACTGTGGGTTCTCGATCGCCCTATATCATGCAGAAGCGCCCCTATTCGAACAAGATTAAGGTCAACATGTATGCCGTTTCTTCGACATCTCCGCGCTATCTTAACAGCAAGATCCGAGACAGCCTTACAATGTCTTATAACCTCAGGTGAGCATCCGCTTGCCTCCAAGATCTTTAAGGCTTCCTTTGAAGAAGGGATCTCTCTGTTCACTGGAGCTCGGCCCTTAACTGTTCAATCTTCTTCGTGAGAAACTCGATTATTCTACTGTTATCGTAGTGCATCAATGGTTTATCGCATTCTGGACATCTAAAGATGTATTCTGTAGCTTCCTCAAATGGGATGCGCCTATGCCCAGGTACGCCGCAATAATAGAAATCATGAGATTTCTCATAGTTCAATCTTTCCTCGAGTTTTTCGAGGATCCTTTTTTTCTGGTTAATCAGAAACCCTTCGATCTGATCTGGTTGAAGCCTCCAGTGGAAAATGAACCATCCTGTTTTGTCGTCTCTGGTTCTTCTAAGGCCAACTAAGGAGTGATCATATAGCCTGTACAAGATCTTTCGCACGGTGTTCAACTTTATTTCCGTCTTTGCCACGATCTCTTCATCCGTGATCTCATCGACCTTCTCAAGAATCTCAACGATCTTTATAGCGTCTTCTCCGCCAACCACCTCGGCGACTTTAATGAGAACATCGTGATTCAGTAAAGCCATCAAATCACCAACTGCGCTTTTTACGAGATCAGCCATTACATATATTTAGGGTCTTGGTCAACTTAAATTGTTCGTCAAAATCATCCTTACCGCTGAGAATTTAACTTTAAAACTTTCTTTCCCTTCGCTTGTGGAACAACAATCATCTGGGCATCTTCAAATGATATGGAGAGCTCTTTCCCTTCGAATAGCTCATGAAGAAAGAGTGCCAAGGCGCTTATTTCTGAATGGGGCTGAGATGTGACAGATACATTCCAGTCTGCAAGTTCATAGACTTTCCTGGGGACTTTAGGTCCTCCAACAACGATTAGAAGGCTATTTGGGGAATTCCTAATTTGATCGATCACTTGCATGATTGGAAGGCCATACATCGTGAGATGAACTATCTCTCCGCCTTCCCTCTTCCACTCCGTCATCTTCTTCTTCCAGTTCGAAACATATGAGATCTTGAAATCTCCGCCCCATGACTTGCTAACCTTCTCTATGCTTCGTTGAAGCTTTTCATCCTCTTCTCCAGAGTAGAAGCCCCTCGTAGCTCCGAGGGCTCTAGCTGCCAGAAACAGATGTGTTGTCACCCGCTTATCCCGCTGGGGCCTATGGTTTAATCTGAGAATATAGACTTTCCGCCGCTTCATATTTGAAGGCTCCACCTAGATTCTCTACGCCGTGTTTTATCTTCTCAGCGATTGTAGGCTCAGCGAAAAGCGAGACTTGGAGATGTGAGTTTGCATATGCCACTTTGGTTACGTTTGCATGATCATAGATCCATGAGAGAAACGAGAGGGAATCTCCATTTATCGGTATGGTAACGGAGGATTTCACGTGTCTTATGAGATGACGCGCAATTCTAATCTTCAATGCGTCAAGATTCACCTTGTGAAGAGCGGAGATCGGAATCAAATTCGACGAATATTTCTTTAAATCTCTAAGTTTTAATTCTAATTCTTCTTTCGAGAGCAGATCGATCTTATTAAAGGCTATCAAGATCGGCATTCCTAACGCGCCTATTTCCCGCAGAGTATCCAAACAGCATCTCAGTTTTCTCTCAATCTCATCCAGAGGCTCACTTGCATCGACTACTAATAGAATTAAATCAGCAAAGATTGTTTCCTCCAGTGTCGAACGGAAAGCCTCCACAAGCGTTATGGGAAGCCTATCGATGAACCCTACGGTATCCGTCAGTAAGACAGGCTCCCCGAAGAGATCCATCATACGTGTAGTTGTGGAAAGCGTTGTAAACACGCCTTGATCTATAAGCACATTTTCACCGGTGAGAGCTTGAAACAGCGTGCTTTTACCGGAGTTTGTGTATCCAGCAAGCGAGATTGAAGGAAAACCTAATCTTTTTCTTCTTTGACGATGCAGCTCCCTTGTCCTTCTTACCTGCCTAAGTTTCTCTTGGATGCTGGAAACCTGTCTTCTCACAGCTTCGTGATATACGTCAACCTCATACTTACCTAATCCCATGAAGCCCGGCTGCTCACTTATCCTTGCAAGCCTCACTTTTTCTTTTGCATGGGCAAGCTCGTAACGCCACCGAGCTAGCTCGATCTGGAGCTTCGCCTCTTTTGTTGAGGCTCTTTTATGAAAGATCTCCAGGATTAGCTGGAATCGATCTATCACTTCAAGACCTGTTATCTTAGCGAGATTATAGATTTGGGTAACCTTCAATTCTTCGCCGAAGATTATCTTTTCAGCTCCAAGCTCAGAAGCCATCTTTGCAAGTTCCTTTGCCTTTCCCTTGCCTATACGGTAACGTGAATGGGGATGAGTAACCTGTTCAAGTGACCCTACAATCTCGTATCCTGCGGCTTCAGCTAGGCTTCTCAATTCCTCTAATCGGGACTTCTCAAAGCGTTCTCGTCTATCAACTATTATTGCCTTCGTTCTGTAGTTGCCTCCTCCTCGAATCCTTCAAGTGAGCAATCTCACCTAGGGTTACCCCTCTATTTGTCTGAGAGAAAGGAGCGGGAACTTCAGGTTCAACGAGGGGAACAAGCAGCTTGACCCCCAAAGCATGTTCAAGTTTTCGAGCAAGCCGCTTGTGGGGGATAATCTTTTCTCCCTCAATCTTTCTGATCACTGAAACCTTCTCACCGATTTTTCTTCCCAGATCCTCCTGGCTCAAGCCCGCTCTTTGCCTCGCCTTTCTGACGATCAAGCCGAAGTTTTCGATCACCGTTATATCTTCACGGAGATCTCTGCTCTTTCTCTTTGCCGTTTTCAATCTAAGTCGATGGAGAGGCTCCATCTTGAAAGATAAATTAAGATTCTTAGGTTCAGGTTTCCACTCCGCTGAGCCTAGTTTCGCACATTGAGCACACGTCGTCAGCTTTGCTCCTTCAATTATCACGCGGTGAGGCTTGCCGACGATTTCACGGCCACAAACGTCACATTGCAACGCGATGACACCAGTGATATTATATTCCTTCACGATTAACTTAAACGTGACGCTTGTTTCACCTTAAGCGGCTAGGTTTAAATGGACGGAACAGAATTAAGCCTGTTAAAACATTAGAGGCCAGCTGCGATGTCCACGAAGGAGACAGAGTTTCTGCAAAAGGTTAGGAAGATCGCGGATTATCAGTTCGGGAAAGGCACGGGCGAAAAGCTCTTTTCAGATAAAGTGAGTTTCACCATCTCTAAAAAGACTGGGAGAATTAGAGAGATCCGACAGGAAGGAAAGCTCATAGCCACATTGAATCCTACTTCTGGGCTTCTCAATTTGACCATTGAAGGCGCGGAAAGATTAGCCGCGGGAAACGAGGTTAAATCTGGATGGGTTAAGATTCAAGATGAGGTGGCATCATTCATCGAGAACGGAGGGGACGTTTTCGCTAAGCACGTGATTGACGCTGATGAGGAGATTCGCCCCATGGAGGAAGTGATAATACTTAATTCACGCAACGAAGTAATCGCCGTGGGGAGAGCCTTGCTTTCCGGGATTGAGATGCATGAATTTACAAGAGGAGTAGCAGTAAAAGTTCGTAGAGGAAGATCGGAGAAGACTAAAAAGGAAAAGATACAAAATAGATTCTTGGGAGGTGACCTCTTCTGAGGAGAATAAGTCCAAGAGAAGCGCGAAGAATGATGCGGCGTATGGGCTTGAATATGACCCCGTTAGAGGTTGACGAGGTTATTCTCAAAACAAAAGAAAAAGAGATAATCATTCAAGACCCAGAGGTAGCTGTTCTGGAAGTTCAAGGACAGAAGATATTCCAGATCACAGGGGGAGAAATATCTGAGAGAGAAAGAGAGAGGAAGATAAGTATTCCAGAAGAAGATGTACAGCTGGTAGCCCAGCAAACAGGAGTAAGCTTAGAACGCGCAAGGGCAGCTTTAGAGCAGACCGATGGAAACCTAGCTCAAGCAATCTTGCTTCTCAGTCAGGGCTAATTTTTTTATCTTTACATAAAGAGAAATGGGGGTCGCATCTTCAATTTATGATTAGAAAGGTTTACGCGTCACGAGTTATCTTGAGCACTAGGGTTCTCAATCTTTGTCAGCTTAACTGTACAATATTGATCACTTTCCCGCCGGTATACGCAGAGCGTCCATGATCCTTTCTTTACGCATTTGCCCATAAAGAGCAAGATGACTCACACGCCTAGCTATTAAAGGAGGAGTTGTAGGCTCATTTGATTGACAAATTAAATTGTGTTATGAACGCCCAGTCCATTGAAACGTTATTAAATGCATGTTCGGTTCGATCTGCCCCCTAAGTCATTCGTCCCTTTCAGAAGTCAGCTGCCCAACGAAAAATGAGAGACACATACTCGAAGGATGAAAGTCCATAGGGAAAATGAATGTAGCTGAATTCATAATCTTTCTTTTTAAAGAAGACAATCGAGGAGTCTTTTGATATGAACGTCATGATTCTGGGTCCAGCTGGATGCGGCAAGAGTTTACTGACTGAGAAGTTCGGCGCGTACCTGGAAAGAGAAGGCTATTCCGTTAAGTATGTTAACCTAGACCCGGGATGCTTATCCGTCTCTTACAAATGCAGCTTCGATGTTAGAGAAAGAATAACTGTTGAACGAATCATGAAGAGAGAAAGGCTGGGACCGAACGGCGCCGTGATAAGGGCGATGGAGAAGCTCGAAAACATTGAAATCCCGAATTACGATGAAGATTTCGTCCCGATAGACACGCCGGGACGGCTAGAAATCTTTTCATTTCACAGATGCGGACCGAAAATAATCAATCAGTTAAAAGACCCTGTCGGAATCTTCATTCTCGACGCCAGCATAGGCGTAAAAGATCTGCCGCAGCGTATCTTTATTCGCTTGCGACGAAATATCGGCTTGGAATCAACGCAGTCAATGTCGTCAATAAGGCTGATCTTCTAAGCGGAAAAGAAAGGATGTTAATGCAGAGTTTCCTCTCGAATCCTCTTGAGTTCAAAGAAGTAATCAAGGCAAAGGGAGTAATCTTGGATATCTATCATTCCATGTCAGAATTGCTTCAGGAAGTCTTGCCCGCCCAGAGAATCCCATTCATCTTTGCTAAGACGGAGATGGGGTTTGATGAGCTTCTAGATATATTGTATGAGATCAGATGCTCCTGTGGAGACCTAACTTAACCGATATAAGATAAATGTGATCTATCAAAATCCTTTACTATTTCAAGTTTCCCGTTTCCTTCGTCGATATGAGACTTCGAAGGGATCAGTTTAGACCTAGGAATAGAGAAAGCGAATTGCGTAGCTGGATGCTTTTCTCCAAAAGTTTCTCGGCATATCTCATAGACGAGTCTCCTCACCTTACGTTCATCCATATAGCCTAATGAATGAAGATACTCATGAAGCAGAAGCGTAAATATATACGAGTTTATCTCGACGGTTGAGTTAAACGAGATCGCATTGAGCAGCCTCTTATTTATGACTATGCCATTTGATCCGACTCCGTGAAACGCCCCGATATGAATGGGAAGATTCCCTAGATAAAGCATTAACCCAGCTCTTTCTCTACCGAGCTTCTTCTTAACAACCTTCTTCACAATCTCAAATAGGTCTCCGTAATCTCTGCATCTCTCCAACTGCTCGGCGAAATCCTCTCGGCTCATCGTTGACTACCTAAAAAATGGCGGAGGAGATTAAAGAAGTATCGGTTCGCCCTCAGGTTCCTTTCTCTTCTTCAATGTGACCTCTAGTACACCGTTCTTGTAGGAAGCTTTGGTACCCTTGGTGTCAACCCTCGATGGCAACTCGACTTTCTTATAGTATTTCCGTTCAGGGGTGTCCACCGAGATCGTCAATGTATCCTCGGTTCCGTAAAGTTTTATGTCCTTCTTTTCTACGCCTGGCAGCTCCGCGACGACTTTGATCTCTTCATCCGTCTCCATCACGTCTACGAGCGGCTCCCGTTCCTCTCGGATGTTAATCTTTGGTCCTCCCAGGCTTACCTCCGGCTTCACATTGCCGAATTCTCTGATCTGAGGTTTACCGTCAGGCCCTATTGTGACGCTGTATCCGTAGATGAATGGCCCCCACTGACGTATCTTCGTCCCATCTGGCAGAGTCTTTTCACGAATCAGATTCCTAGGTGTACCCTTTGAAAGCTCCTCGAGCTCCCTCCTCATCATCTCCTCCATTTCCCTAAACATTTCATCAATACCGCTGAAGATGCTTCCCCTAAAGAACGGGAATCTTCTCCTTCCAAACCATCTGTCCCAGTAATCATCTGACAAGCATCCTCACCTCCTAAATTTCTTCAATCTCCTCGATGCTTTCCAGCAAGCGTCTCAAGGCGAGGCCCATAAGCATGAAAGCTCTCTGCCCAAATTCTGAGCATCTATATCTGCCTCTTCCGGTCTTCACTAGGAAGCCGCATCGGCTTAGCTTTCCAAGATTCTCCCAGACGATCTTAGGGTTTAAATCGAGGTCCTGCATTAGATCTGCGAATCTTACTGAGGCATCTTCTTCCATTAGGAATCTTCTCATAATCCTTATGCGTGTCTCATTAGATAGGGCATCGAAGATCTTTGAGAATCTCTGGAACTCTTCCTCGATGGATCTCATCTCATTTTCAAGGTTCTCTTTGGACCATTCCGTGATTGATATTGGAACTTCGAAGATCACATGGCCGTCTCTGACCAATTGAAGCTTGAGTCCCATGTGCCTCGCCCATATTTTATTACTATTTGGTAATATTTAAATGTTACCAAAAGGTAATAAACGAAACGGGGCAAAAAGCCGCTTAAAACAAGCAGTCTCAATCATCGTAAAGATGTTGACAAAGCAAACACAAAGAAAGAAAAGATGTGGCAAGAATCAATGGAAAAGTCTCTTCGAGAGACTCTCGTATCTGATCTTCCTGTATCTCTCCAGCAGCCTGATAACCTTAAGGTTATACTCCAGAAACTTTTCAAAGTTCATGCGGCCCGTTCGAGGATCCATAACTCCATGCCGCACAGCCGCGACTTTCCGGTACATATTCATCTCTCCTTCATCAAAAGGAATCAGATAGATAAAGATGCTGCGTTGCTTAGCAGGGTCAGATTGGCTGCCTACTCTGGCTATGATTGTGCCGTTGTATATTATTCTTGGAGTAAATCTCCCCCTTTCGACGCGATATCCTTCTTTTATAGCTTCCCTGCAGAGAAGATCGCAGTCCACATCATCGATAAATTGAACTCTTACCGTATCAGAATTGACCTTTTCTATTAGTTCTACTCCTACGGGGGGATCGAAGGATGATGCGTTCTCTGCGAAGATGTCAGAGATCACGCCGAGCAATGTGCCCTTTCTACGGGTCATGGTTCACGCACTATTTTGTTTTAAAAAACAGCCAGTTCTTCTCTCCTTTAAACCGTAATAGGCAGTATCTTCCTTTCAATCGTTTTCCATTTATCTCGAAAACGATCTTGTGAGGCTTACGATCGATCAATTTGTACGTTCCCTTATCCCATATCTCAACGATGCCTGCGCCGTACTGCCCCTCTGGAATTGTCCCCTCGAAATCTGCATATTCCAAGGGGTGATCCTCCACTAAGACGGCGAGTCTTCTCACACCTTTCTCTGTTGGAGGTTCCTTCGGCACCGCCCAGCTCTTTAATACGCCGTCCATCTCTAATCGTAAGTCCCAGTGAAGATGTGTAGCTTGATGTTTCTGAATCACATATATGCCTTCTTGATTGCTGCTCATCTTTCTTTGCCTCTTTCTTATCAGTTAAAATTGTGTTTCTTCTCCAATAAGTTTTTCACATCCTATTAGGCATCCTTTTGACCGCAATATCCCAAAGAGAAAATGTTGAAGTTGCAGATTTACCGTAAGACTCAAGTGATTGGCGAATTAAAAATATGCAAGAAAGGAGCTGTGAGATGAATCGATGAGAATTGAACTTGCAGAAAGAGTGAAGAAGCTCCCGCCGTACATATTTGCGGAGCTTGAGAAGATCATAAATGAGAAGAAGCGTCAAGGGGTTGACTTGATCTCTCTGAGCATAGGGGATCCTGATTTTTCACCGCCGAAATTCATACTTGAAGCTTTGGCTGAGGAGAGTTCAAACCCCAAGAACCATAACTACTCATTCAGTCAAGGAGAACCAGAATTCAAAGAAGCAGTTGCAGAGTGGTATAAGGGAAGATTCGGGGTTGACCTTGACCCGAAGAGCGAGGTGATCGCATTAATCGGGTCGAAGGAGGGATTGGCGAATATAGCTCGAGCCTTTGTTAATCCCGGCGATAAGGTTCTCGTTCCAAACCCCGCATATCCTGTTTATGCTAATGGAGCGACGATATTGAGCGAAGGCGTACCGATGGTTATGCCTCTGCTTGAAGAGAATGATTTCAGACCTGATGTTGAATCGCTCGCTGAGATGAACTTGGAGAACGTGAAGATGATGTTTCTGAATTATCCGAATAACCCTACGGGAAGCGTGATGGATAAGATGAGCCTTAAGCAGATCGTAGACTTCGCAGAGGAGAACAACATAATAGTCTGCTATGATAACGCATACTCCGAAATAACGTTCGACGGTTACAAGGCACCAAGCATACTTGAAGTCGAAGGAGGAAAAGACGTAGCAATAGAATTCCACTCCTGCTCAAAGACCTTCAGCATGACGGGTGACCGCATAGGTTTCGCCGTGGGCAACCGCGACATCATAAATGGCCTTTTAAAAATTAAGGCTCAAGTAGATTCAGGTCCACCCCGCTATACCCAACGAGTAGCTGTACGAGCTTTGAAAAGATACGTAAACGGGGAGCCGCCTGAGTACGTCAAGGAGATCGCGAGGATATACGGCGAGAGAAGGGAAGAGCTAGTGAAGGGGCTTAGACGGCTTGGGCTGGAATGCAAGAAGCCTTTAGCGACCTTTTATGTCTGGGTCAAGTGTGGAGAGGACTCGATGAAGTTCAGCCAGAGACTCTTAGACGTAGGCGTCGTTACCACTCCGGGAATAGGATTCGGGGAGTACGGCGAAGGATACATACGGTTTTCTGTGACGCAGCCTAAAGAGAAGATTAGAGAAGCATGTGAAAGGATGGAGAAGGTGCTTTAGTCTATTTTAATCGACAAAAAGAAATATAAATAATCATGAAATCCGTATTTCCTTCGGGAAGGGAAGCTTTTGAGATATGACGTAATAATCGTTGGAGCCGGCCCCGCGGGGATCTTCTCAGCTCTGGAACTATCCGGTAAGACTGACCTGAGCATACTTATGCTGGAGAAAGGTTCAGATATTGATAAACGTAAATGCCCCGCGAGTAGAGGACTCGGATGCATCAATTGCCGTCCATGCCAGCTACTCTCAGGCTGGGGAGGAGCGGGAGCATTCAGCGATGGGAAACTGACGCTTTCAACATCAGTGGGAGGATGGCTTGATGAATATATCGGCAAAGAGAGGCTTTCCAGTCTTTTAGACTATGTAGATAAGACTTACGCCAAGTATGCGGACTCACCTGTTGTTTATGGTTATGATATTGATGAAGTGGAAAGAATTGAAAAACGAGCTTCCTTAGCCGGCTTACAACTGATAAGGCAGAAGATTCGGCATTTAGGCACAGATAAATGCAGAGAAGTCCTCCAGAAGATACGGCAAGACATAAACGATCACGTCGAAGTTAGAACAAACACTGAAGTTAAGGATCTCCTTGTGGAAGATAGAAAAGTTAAAGGCGTCGAGACTATAAATGGCGAAAGATTCCTAGGCAAATATGTGATAGTGGCCCCTGGAAGAGTCGGCGCGGAATGGTTGAAGTCTGAAGCTCAGGCTTTAGGTTTGAAGACGCTGAATAACCCTGTAGATGTGGGGGTTAGGGTTGAGACGCTGGCATCAGTGATGGAGAACCTAACTGATGTCTTGTATGAGCCTAAGTTCATTTATTATTCTCGGGCATTCGATGATAAGGTGAGAACGTTCTGTGTAGCTCCATACGGTGAGGTGATAACTGAGTCTTACGATGGGGTGATAAGCGTCAATGGGCAGAGCTATGCGAATAGAAAGACGGAGAATACGAACTTTGCCATTCTAGTAAGCACATCTTTCACCTATCCTTTCAGGGAGCCCATAGCTTACGGAGAATACATTGCTAGGCTTGCGAACTTGCTGAGTGGGACGGTTATAATTCAGCGGCTGGGAGACTTGATTTTGGGTAGAAGGTCAACGGAGGAGCGGATCAAAAGAAGCGTTGTGAAGCCGACCTTGAAGACGGCTACTCCTGGCGATCTCAGCTTCGTTCTGCCCTATCGCTACTTGACGGATATTCGGGAGATGCTTCAGGCTTTAGACAAGGTTGCACCTGGAATTTACAGCAAGCATACCCTTCTGTACGGAGTGGAGGTAAAGTTCTATTCTTCAAGGCTTGAGCTTAATGAGACTCTTGAGACAAAAGTGAAAAATCTGTTCACAATAGGTGACGGGGCAGGAGTAACCCGGGGGCTTATTCAGGCAAGTGCAAGCGGAGTCATAGTGGCAAGGGAAATAATGAGAAGGGAACCTCAAAGCATCACTGAAAAATAAGCATCCATCCCCCAAGCCATTCGTCAACTTACGGTTAATCAGGGTTATTTTTCGCCTTCAACTCATCAAACATGATCCTGCGTGTTCCCGCGTTTATGTAAGCTAATAATATTAATGGATGAGATAATCTAAGAAATGGGAAGGATAATAAGGAAAAGCGCATTTAAAGGGTGACTGGCAATACCATTCTCTGTGGGGATTGTTGGGAAACCGAACGTCGGAAAATCTACATTTTTCAGCGCTGCTACATTAGCAGCTGTTGAGATTGCAAGTTACCCCTTCACGACGATAAAGCCGAATTTGGGAGTAGGCTACTTAAGAACGCAATGCGTATGCAGAGAATTCAATGTTAAGGATAATCCTGTAAATTCGATATGCATAGAAGGAGTTAGACTTATCCCGGTTGAACTGATAGACACAGCGGGTTTAGTCCCAGATGCTTGGCAGGGAAGGGGACTGGGAAATCAATTTTTAGATGAGATAAGAAAGGCTGACGCGTTGATTCACATCGTTGACGCGTCAGGCTCAACAGATCTGGAGGGAAGAATCCTCAAGCCTGGAATGCATGATCCCCTTGAAGACGTGAAGTTCCTGGAAAGAGAAATAACGATGTGGATGGCTCAGATAATAAGGCGAGACTGGCAGAGAACCGTGAGAACCGTGGAGTCTCGGAGGGCCGATTTACCTTCACTTCTCGAAAGTAGGCTTAGCGGACTTTCTATAAAGAGAAGCCAGATCATTGAAGCTTTGAGAAAAGCGGATCTGAATGCGGATAAGCCGACGAGATGGAGCGAAGAGGATTTCTACAGATTCGTGGATACGCTGCGGAGGCTCTCTAAACCCATGCTGATAGCGGCAAACAAGATTGACATTCCAGCGGCTGAGGAAAATCTAGAGAGACTGAGAGACTCGGGTTATCTCGTAGTGCCTTGCAGCGCTGAGGCTGAACTTGCATTGAGGAGAGCTGCGGAGAAGAACCTTATAAAGTACAAGCCTGGGGATGATGACTTCTCGGTTTTGAAGTCTACTGAGATAACTGATAGGCAGAAGAGAGCTCTAGAGATCATTCGGGAGAGGGTGCTGCGGCGGCATGGAACAACAGGCGTGCAGGAGGCTATCAATGCTGCTTTTTTCAAGCTCCTCAATATGATAGTGGTATACACGGTTGAGGACCCTGAGAGGCTTACCGATCATAATGGCAGGGTTCTTCCAGACGCGAGGCTCGTGCCCTCTGGCACAACTGCTCGTGAATTGGCATATCTCATTCACACGGAACTTGGGGAGAGCTTCATATACGCTGTTGACTGCAGAAGCAAGGTGAGAAGGGGGGAAGATTACGTTCTGAAGGATAGAGATGTAATCTCCATAGTAAGCGCGAAAAGGAGAGCGTGACTTTAGGGAGCTTGTCTGCAAAGCCTTTTATGAAAGGCATCAGACAAACCTGTTAACCGAACATGTAAGGGACGTTTTAGGAATGAAGGCCAAGGAGCTTCATGAACACTTTAAGAGCGTAGGAAGATGGGTGAATTGGGAACGCACTGTAGATCGGTTTTTAGCTGGAAATCCCGACGTTGAAGTTGAAGGTATAGCTGTCTCTTGGATGCCTACGTTTCCAAACTTGGAAAATGCATTAAAAGCTGGATGTAACCTTTTTGTGACTCATGAGCCGCTCTACGCCGTTACGATCGACGATCAAGGGAAAGTTATCGGCGGAACACCGTTTATTGATCCTCACCTGCGGGGGATAAGAAAGAAGATTTTTGATAAGAATGATGTGTGGGTTAAAAAGCAGAAGTGGCTTGAAGAAGTGGGGATGACGGTTTATAGATGCCACGACTTTTGGGATGACTTTCCCGAGATGGGCATTCACGGTGCTTGGGCTGAGTGGCTGGGGTTAAGCGGCGAACCGGTTGAAAAGAAAAGGTTCTATGAGATCCATGAATTCGATGAGACGACAGTTGAGGATCTCGCAAATAGAATTCTTGAACGAGTAAAACCTCTTGGACAAGAAGCAGTTCACGTCGTAGGCAACTTAAGGAAAAGGGTTTCAAGAATAGCCATAGGCACAGGGGCCATCACGGATTATCGGGAGATGCATAGAATGGGAGCTGATGTGCTTCTTCTGACTGATGATGGGACGAGGCTTTGGGAATCTGGGCAGTGGGCCATCGATTCTGGTACGCCGTTGATTATCGTTAATCACGCAACCTCAGAAGAGCCTGGAATGATTGCTCTTTCCCTATATATTCAAAAAATTTTCCCTGAGATTCCCGTGATGCATATCCCGGCTGGATGCATCTATAGAACAATAAGATAGTCTATTCCTATCTGCCGAATCTTCTTTTACGTTTCTGATAGGTTCTGATGGCTCTTAAGAGGTCTATACGTCTGAATTCCGGCCAGTAGACATCTATGAAGCATAGCTCGCTGTATGCTGATTGGTAAAGCAGGAAGCCGCTTAGCCTTTCCTCCCCAGAGGTCCTTATGATGAGGTCGGGATCCTGTTTTGGAAGGTGGGAGGTATAGAGGTTTTTCTCGAAGGTCTTCTCATTTATGTCCTCAACTGAGAGTTCTCCATTTAAGACCTTTGCAGCTATCTTCTTCGCTGCATCTATGATCTCTGCTCTTCCTCCGTATGCTATTGCGAAGTTAAGGAAGTGCTTATCGTAATCCTTTGTTGCCTTTTCAATCTCTCTGATGATCTTCTGCAGCCTTTTAGGTAACAGGTTTAATCTGCCAATAGCCTTTATGCGGACTTTGTGTTTGTGTATATCATCGTCTTCCATGATCTTTTTAAGTCTCTCTTCGAAGAGCTGCATGAGTTCCTCAACCTCCTCTCGTGGCCTATTGAAATTCTCAGTTGAAAAGACGTAGAGAGTGACGCTTCGAACCCCTAGATCTAGACACCACCTAAGCATCTCTTCAGTTTTATCCGCGCCGTAATAATGACCTATGTTTGGATCTAAGGAGCGATTTAAGGCCCATCTTCGATTCCCATCAAGAATAATCCCGATGTGTTCAGGTGTAGGATTATTCTTCACTTGATGCCAAAGCCACTTCTCGTATATTCGGTATACGCCTAATATGGAGAGCAGAGACCTCAGCATTACTGTTTCCTCTCTTCCTTGTGCCTTTTGGATAAAACGCGATGATAACGGCAGCCTCTTGGCAAGTATAGAATTGCTTGCATTAATAGATTGCTCAATTTCGGTCTAATCGTAGATGCAACTTCAGTTATTTTCTGATGAGAGATCCGTCCGCCTACGCCTGCCGCCATGTTAGAGACGTAACATAAAGATGCATAACATATCCCTAATTCCCGTGCGAGAACAGCTTCGGGAATTCCAGTCATACCGACGATGTCGCATCCTAATAGTCTAAGCATACGGATCTCCGCTGCTGTTTCGTATCTCGGCCCCTCCATACATGCATAGACCGCATGTTCATGAATTGGCTCTCCTATCTTCTTTGCTGCTTGAATCAAGGCTTTGCGTAGTTCATTGCAGTATGGCTCTGTGAAATCTATATGCGCATCTAAGGACTCATCAAAGAAAGTAAGAGGCCTTTGCTTCGTGAAGTCTATTAAATCATGTGGAACGATGATGTCTCCGATCTGAAGTTTCGGATCTATAGCGCCAACAGCGTTCGTAGCAAAGATCCTCTTTACGCCGATTTTATAAAGACCATAGATATTTGCTCGATAGTTTATCTTATGCGGGAGAAATTCATGTTTATACCCGTGGCGTGGAAGAAATGCTATTCTATGCGTCTCGAACTCTCCAATCGAGATTAACGGAGGATAACCATAGGGGGTTTTTACACGTATTCTATGCGAGCATTCTAGAAGAGATTCAAAGCCTGATCCTCCGATTATTGCGATTTCCACTTGTTTAGGAGGAGCTGTCTTCATCTGTATCGCCTGATTCCTGCGTCTCCTTTTGAGTCTCCTTTTCCTTTTCTTGGAAGAAATCGCGGTATTTTCTGCTGAGGAAATGCGTTGTCAGCCCTGAAGCTACGATGATGATTATTCCTGTTATTATGGACATGACTAAGCTATCCGGAGGTAATGATGGATTGATTATTATCTGTGATATTTCATTTAGAATCGTCCATGACCATGCGAGGACTACGACCAAGGCTGATGTCCGCCAGAACTTTGAGTCTCGATCCAGAAGGTAAGCCACGGATTTGCCTAAGAAGATCGTGCAGATCCCTATGACGGCTAAAGTCATAGACTTGTTGATCAGCCATCCGATTATGAGGGGAAGCATAGTTATCAGCTTATCAATATCAACTGGAATCTGGAAGCTGATCTTGAATTCAACAGCGATGAAGGACCATGCTTGATAGAATCCTATGCCTACTAGGATGAATCCGAAGGTAAGCGAGAACCCTACAACCAGATCTGAAATGGAGTAACGATAAGAACGAGATAGAAAGGCTGAGATTTTCCGATCTAAGCCGTAGCCTTTGCCTACGAGGTAGCAGCCTAGAATGATCAGTCCAACTATCGCTGTCCAGGTGTAAATGTCGAATTTTATGAAGACTTGAAGTAAAACCAGCATTCCCAATGATATGAGTAATATGCCGGGTAATCCCAGCGCGATTCTGGAGTATCTTGGATCTTCAAAAAGCATCCTCCAATATCTCGAAAAGAGCGCCGCTGTCTCCTCTATCGATTCGCTGTGTTTCACAATCACCCTCCGCACAGAGGTGACGGGGACCCTTGTCTGAACAAGCGGCATTATGTCTTCGTCTGAAAATCCGTCGGTAACGAGGATTAAGCTGTCCGCGGGGAATTTTTTCAAGATTTCTCCGAGCTCAGAGACGAGTTTTCGATCTGCCGTTATGCCGCCGAGTTCCGATCCTGCTATTGTGGCGATCTCGTATTGATCGTGGCTTTTCTTGTCTTTCTTTAGGGTCTCATATACTCTTATAGCTTCAAACATAGCATTTGCGTCGGCTTCTTCGGGGTCGGCGAGTATAAGTTTTAAGGCGGATTTCAGGTTCTCTTCTTTTCCGATGATCGGTGTCTTTATTCCGGTCTTTCGACCTATATCGTCATCCCTGTCAACGCATAGAACAAGTAAACGTTCAGCCTCTTGCTCGTCGTTTTTACGCATTACCCTTCTCCTGTAGACCCCCAAATATTAGTGGATAATCTTTTCCCAAATAAGTCTTTCAGAACCTGTGATCCTTTTATATTTCTAAATGATATTTTTCTCCTATCTTTGATTTATGCTTTATTTCCTATCGAGAAGGATTTTCTAGATTTTACCTTTTTCAAGGAGGATTTTAAATTCGTCAAATGTAAGCTTCTCGCCACGTTTAAGTTTCTCTAGAGCCTTCTCTTCTGTTTGTCTTTGAAGATCAGATTCTCTTCGTCTTCTCTCCTTCTCTTCTTCGGACTTGAGTAGCTCACGGATAGATCGGATCTCGCCTAAGGTTTTCTTGATCTCTAAGTTGATGGCCTTGACCTTCTCTTTGTTCTCAGCGTATCTTTGATGCATCTCATCCGCCTTGGCTTTGAGCTCCTTTGCCTCTTCAATCCTTTTAAGCATCTTCGCGTGGAATTCTTGACTCTCCGCTGAGATTTCCAAGATTCTAGACCGATAATTAAGAGCCTCAGCTTTGAGCTTATCCGCTTCTTTCCTGAGCTCTGCGATCTTATTGTTTATGCTTCCGATTCTGCGATAAACTTCTAGTTGAGCCTCCAGAATCTTTATCTGATCGATTAGCTTCCTCTCTGCATCAAGCGGAAGAGGCTCCGTTTGAATCTTCCACTCTATTCTCTTTATTTGATTCTCTAAATAAGACTGACTTCGAGGAGGCTTCCCCGCGGCTATCCTATTTCTTTCTTTTCTAAGCTCACGGATCTCCTCAAGAATCTCATCTCGCCTTTCCAATTCAACCTTTCTGAGAGCCTTTAAATGCTTAACTTCCTTATTCAACGAGTCGCGTCTCTGTTTTAGATCCCGGATCAATAACCTTATTTTGCGGATCTCCTCGTGAATACGATTACGTCTCTCAGCCCATGTCTGAGCCTTCTTGTTCAAGTCGTCCCTTTCAGCCTTAAGAACATTAAGCCTCCGGTATAGCTCTTCGATTCTCTGTTCAGGCGTTTCAGACATCTTTTCTTCTCTCTAGAAACTCAGAAACACATCTATGAAAAAAGGCTTTCGGACCTCCAGTGAAAAGACACACTTTCGCCAAAAAAGACGACTCCACATTAAAAAATGTTCAATGGTCGGGCGGGCAGGAGTCTCCTAGGGTGACGCATCCGTCATCCTATTTTGAACTCGCAGAGCTGAGGATTCCCTACAGCTCTCCTGCGACACTCCGGTTTCTGTACGCTTGACAGGCTGAATGACGCCCCCAAAGGGGTAAACGTCTACAGCGTCTCCATCAGCCCATTTTCAGGCTGATTCGGAAGCTCTGCCAAGCTGAGCTACCGCCCGACATTTCTTCAGAAATCAAGAAGACGATATATATTTTTCGCTTCAATTTTGTGTTTATCTTTTAATATCATAAACGAAGAACTAGGGGATGCTTCCCGACCTTCTCTATGAGTTTCTCATCTGCAGTTATCAATATAATGTTTAAGATCTCAGCTAATGCTATGTATAAAGCATCGTAGATGCTTATGTTGTATTTTCTGGCCGTAAATACTGTTTTCTCCATTACCTCTTTTGTTGGCAGTTTAATTGATAAGGATAAGTCTATCAACGCGTTTATCGAATCTTTCACATCTTCCTCTTTGAAGTCAGGCTTATAGTTTAATGCATTAGTAACCTCATACAAGAGCAAGGCTGGAGCTGTAAGCTCAATATCACCTTTAACGTGTCTCTCTTTATACTCTAAGGCCTTCTCGGTGTTTTCCTCCTCGCTAAACCATTTTGTAACCACGGAAGCGTCGATGACTATCTTCTCTTTTCCCGCCATTCCCGTATCACCGCAACGCTGTCCCACTTAACCTTTGATTTAGCCCTAAGCTTATCTATGGTTTGAGAAGCCCTCCTCATTTTTTCTCTTTTTAACTCCTCAGCAATAGCTTGACGTATAACCTCTGACCAGTTTATATGCCTAAACTTCTTCATCTCCCTTCTGATTTCTTCCGGGACCCTAACGGTGATGGTTGCCACCTTATTCCCCACGCACATGTTGTTCAGAAAAATATATAAATTTTGCACGTACATAAAGTTGTTACAAAGCATAATTAACCTTGTTTTTATATCTCAGTAGGGACATTCTAGTTTTCAACATGCAACAGCTAAACACATATTTGCTTCAATTTTGTGCCGTCGCTGATTTTAAGGGCTGCGAGAAAAATGGTTGCAGAGAGTCTATTTCATCATGGATTCCAGCATTCTTATCTGTTCTTTACGTTTCTCAATCATCCTTAAGAGGACCTTGTAGAGCTCCATGGACATCTCTTCTATGCTCATGTCGATCAGTTCATGCGGATCATTCAATATGGCTCTATTACAGGTCTCCACCCAATCCTTAGGTATCGCATCTATGCCTTTATAGGCTCCAGCTATGGCGCCTGCTATGCTTGCCACGCAGTCAGCATCCCTACCTAGCGACGCACCTCCGATCATGGCCTGTTTAGGGTCTCCCTTGGTGATCCAGAACATCGCATAGGATTCTCCTACTACTTCTAAGGAGTCCGTTGGGACTCTTCCTCCGAACCTTCTCCAGAAGAGTTCTCTAACCTCAAGGATGTCTGGAGCCTTCTTGGCGATCTCTAAGCATTCATCGATTACTTGACCTATATTCTCATCCACGTATCTTTTCGACTCTTCTATTATGGATTCCACCGTGGCGTCCGGCTTAAATGCCTCAGCGATTGCAGCTGCGATGGCTGCCGCTGCATCTGGGGCGTAGCTGATAAGCGAGGATTGAATAGTTTGACATACGTCTAAAGCGTCTTCAGCTGCTGTAAGCGGGTCGCAGGCGTTGATTATTCCTACGGGATGGATCATCATCAAGACGTCTACATTTCCAGGCCAACGGTCGTACTTTCCGACCTCGCTGGCGGGGTACTTCTTCATGTTCTCATAGGTGTATTTGTCACGTGGGAGAAGGTGATATCCGAACCATTCGGGGTTTACATATTTCAGCCATGCTTGGCGGAGATCCTC
>PIYJ01000077.1:1921-8087 GCA_003601725.1 Candidatus Bathyarchaeota archaeon | reverse complement strand
CCCTCACAGAATGGCTGATCACCGAGATAGGCATAGACATAATAGACTATGGGGATGACTGGGGAATGGAGGATCGGCTTCTCCTATCTCTGGAAAAATGGAGAACCTTCATAAAGCCTTGGCAAGCCAAGCTTTACAGGGTGGCTAAGGATCACGGTGTCCTCGTTTACCAACACAGCGATGGAAGAGTCGGGAATCTCATCCCCGACCTGATAGAGATAGGCGTCGACATACTGAACATTCAGAGAGAATGTAACAATTGGCCGAGAATAATCAAGGAACATGGCGATCAAATCACAATGTGGGGAGGGGTAAGCGCTAGAACCTTAGATATAGGCAGCCGGAAAGACATAGTAAAAGAGGTTGAAGAGTGCTCTCAGCTAGGAAGAAACGGAGGAGTCATACTTGCTCCTGGACATTCACTCGTATATCTCGAAGAGAAATTAGAGGTTACGCGTAAAGCGTGGATGGCAAAAGGATGGTGTAGAGTCAATCCTTCCACGGCATCTTTAAATCAATAGTGACTGTGAGAATCATTCACCCATCTCGATGGCATATTCTACTTGACGGATTTAATGGCGGTTACCAGTTCTTTCCTTCCTTTCTTTTGTAGAACATCAATAACTCTATCAGTGTCCAATGGTCTCGGCTCGTCTCCCCAAAGCCTCTTGAAGTTCTCACAATAGATCTTTCTCAATGCGCCTTCAGGAAGCTTCAAGCCGATGAAGGGTTCCTTGTATCTTGTTAAAAGCATGTCAGCCGTCTGCGGAGTGAAGAATTCCTCATCAGACTCGAGGAAGTTTCTGATCAGCCAGATTCTATCAAGGGCCTCCTGAAGGGTTTGCCACGTTGCAATGTCTGTTCCAAAGAATATCCGCTCCTGATATTTGATGAAGAAGTCTCTCCAGTCATCTCTTCTCCGCGAAATGTTATACATAAGCTCAATCCCCAAAGTTAGATCTAGATTGGCATTCTCATAGCGATTCATGAACTTCTCGGCTCTTTCAAGATCAGCCGAAATGAAGTAGAAATGACACAGCACCACTTTGAGGTCTGGATGAGCATCGAGAACGTTCTCCATCTCCGCGTAAAGCTCCTCCTTCGTGGGGTAATCATCATGATAGTATACCCACCCTCTGCTTTTTGCCCATTCAGGAGCTAGATTCTCATCCCAGAACTCCTCTGGATCAGCAACGTGGCAGAGGACTGGGACCCCCAGCGATTCACAAGCCTCCCAGAAGCCCTTGTAATAGCTCCCATCTAGGGGTTCATGCTTGCTTCTGAGAACGGGCTTGTTTCCCATCTCTCCGATTCCGTCAAATCCCAGATGGATTAGGGAGATTATGTAGCTATTCCAGTCATTTACCTTTAACGATTCAGTATTTCCCGACCAAGGCACATATCCCCCTGCATAAAACATCCCAGGATATTTAGCTTTAAGATAAAGCCCAGCATATCCTCCTGAGACGTAAATCTGGCTTAGCCTACCTTTCTTTATAACATCAACCATGAATCTTCCTTGCTTCCGTAGATTCTCAGCTGTCAGCTGAGCCTTTCCAGCGCTGGATGCTCCGAAATGAACATGGGCGTCGACAACGGGTAAATCTGCGAACTGAGAAAACTTCATACTAATCACCATCTTCCAAATTCCTTTTAAATTAAGCTAATTTATCATTTTCTTAATTCCATCGTTAAAGTTTCATCACCGCCATACTCTTAACAGATATGAAATTTACCTTTTGTTGAACTTACAATTTTCAAAGCATCCTTATTCGGAGAGATGAACCAGTCATGAACATCAAACTCTTTAAAAACGAAAAGATTTTAGTATTTCCTAAAATACCCGGATTGATGCGAATTGAAAAGATCATCAAAGATCATATCGCTCATCGGAGTCTTCGCCGCCTTACACGCTGTTCTGTATTTAATAACCCCTGTGGAGCTCTGGCGAAGCTGGAGCATATACTTAGAGCCACTGGAAGGATTGATTTTAGGCCCTTGGGCAGGGTTCTTAGCCGCTTTGCTGGGAAGCCTCGTTGCCAGAACTATTAAACCCACGGATCTCTGGATGTTCGGCATAATCGCTGAGCCTATGGGTGTCCTTGCATGCGGCTTGATAGCTAAGAACAGATGGAAATCTTTACTTTTGATTTATGCAGTTATGTTGGGGTCTTACTTTGCACATCCGCTTGGCAGAGAGCTTCCTCTATGGACTATTCTCGATATCTTAGCAGCATCTGCTCTGGTATATCCTGTAACCAAGATCTCTAAGAACCTCTTCAATAAGGATGTGAACCGCTTGCCTTTCATCATGTCGATGGCGGCATTCATCGGCACAGTTACGGATTCCCTAACAAGGGTTTTCCTGCTCATCCCAGCCGGGCTTTACGTCATCTTAGGCTGGCCGTCTGAGGTTGTCCGTGTCGCGTTCATCACGGGCGCAGTCGATTCTTACATAGAGGATGCGATTGTGGTTATAGTTACATTTATCATAGGCACACCGATCGTGTTAGCCTTGAAAAAGATTCCGGGAATGAAGTATCCGCTGAGCTGAAGCATCCAGCTCTCGGAATCCTATTCTCTATGAATCTGGAATTTTCATGAATATTATCTGTTGAGCCCTTCATTCTAGAAGTTAGACATGAAAAGATCTGAGAGAAGACGAGAATGATGGAAAACGTTTATTCTCAGCGGATAAGATAAAAATTTACGAAAATATAAATCCTTATAAATAACCGTGTATCTGATGAATGGCAGTTGGTGACTGTCCATTGCCAAAATGGGGATATTCAGTGGTCGGCCTAGATCCGGATGTTACAGTAAAGGCAAGTGGGAGAGAGCTTAGGATATCCCCTAAAAATGCGAGAGAGGTATGTGCGGCCATAAAGGGAATGAAGCTTGACGAGGCTAGAGAATTTTTGGAGCAGGTTATAAGGAAAAAGAAGGCTGTTCCATTTAAAAGGTTTAAAAAGAAGCTTCCGCATAGAAGAGGCTTACAAAAAGCTGCGGCGGGAAGATACCCGGTTAAGGCTGCCCAAAAGATTCTTTCAGTCCTTGAAAGCGCAGAGGCAAATGCGAACTTTAAGGGACTTGACGTTGAAAATCTGAGAGTAATTCATGCCGCTGCGTATCCCGGAATGAAGATTAAAAGATACATTCCCAGAGCAATGGGACGGGCAACTCCTCGTTTTGAGACTCTCTGTCACGTCGAAATAGTCCTAGGACAAGCGGAGGGACAAAGCTGATTTGTCTTCTACCAAGCATTTTGTAGAGGATTCAATTAAGAAAGCTGGAGTCGACGAGTTTTTATGGAAACAGTTTGAAAGAGCAGGGTATGGCGGAGTCGACATCACGAGAACCCCGCTCGGCACGAACATAGTTATCTACGCTATGCGCCCAGGCATAATCATAGGACGAGGGGGAACCACAATAAAGAATCTCGCAAGAATCTTAGAGGAAAAATTTGACCTGCCGAACCCCCAAATCTCCGTCGCCGAAATCGAGGTTCCAGAGCTCAACGCCCGCGTCATGGCTTCCCGCATCGCCTCTGCATTGCGGAGAGATGTACACTTCCGCAGAGCGGGGTTCTGGGCTTTAAGCCGCATTATGGAAGCCGGAGCGATGGGCGCAGAGATCATCATAAGCGGTAAGCTGAGAACCGAGCGGGCTAGAAGCGAAAAGTTTAGAGATGGATATTTGCCGAAGAGCGGGGATCCCGCAATAAAATATGTGAGGACGGCGGTTACGCATGTTCAGTTGAAGCCGGGCATATTCGGCGTTAAGGTTTCTATCATGCCTCCGAATGTTAAGCTTCCCGATCAGATAGAATTTCTCGAAGAGGAAACAGAAGAAGAACCTGTTGAGGAGACTCTTTCCGAATCTAGTCCCAGCATCCCAGAAGAGGAGGATAAAACAGAAACGGCTCAGACAAGTGGGGAAGATAAAGAGGGAAAAGTAAATGCCGATTCTGAGGGTTAGTGAGATCCGAAAGATGTCTAATGAAGAGAGGAAAAGGAGATTAACAGAGCTCCGTGCAGAACTTATGAGAGCAAGAACTATGGTGGAAGCTGGGGGAGCTCTTGATAATCCTTCGAGGATTCGTGAACTTAAAAAGGCTATTGCCCGCATCCTAACCGTGATGAATGAAGAGCAGAAGGGAAAAGGGAAATGAAAGTCACGCCGGAAATAGTTCAACACGAATTCATCGGGCTTAAAGTCAAGGTTGCAGAGAGCAGTAATCCGGATTGTGTGGGAATTAAAGGCAGAATCATCGATGAGACCCGGAATACCTTCGTATTGATGCAGGATGGAAAAGAAAAAAGAGTAATAAAGGAGACATCAGTCTTTCACTTCATATATCCCGATGGGACGATTGTAGAGATCGACGGCAAAATCCTAGTCAACCGTCCGGAAGATAGAATAAAAAAACCTATTAGGAGGCGTTGGTGATGGCGTCAGTCCCAAAGCCTGAAAGATCATGCGACGATCCGAACTGTCCATTCCATGGATCCTTAAAGATTAGGGGAAGAATTCTTGAAGGAACAGTTGTAAGTGACAAAATGGAAAAAACCGTGATAGTGCGGAGAGACTTTTTACGGTACATCCCCAAATATAAACGATATGAAAGAAGGCATAGTCACATACCTGCTCATAATCCGCCCTGCATAGATGCTCATGAGAATGACAGGGTAAAGATTGCGGAATGTAGACCGCTCAGCAAGACGGTCTCATTCGTCGTCATTCAAAAAGTGGAGGCAAAGTAAAAATGTCATCAAGAGCAAGAACAAGAGCCTTCCTAGCCAGAGGAGCAGCTGGACATCGAATAAAGATCTCAAGGGGACTCCCAGTGGGTTCCCTGATAAAATGCGCAGATAACTCCGGGGCAAAGATGCTGAGGCTGATACAGGTCATCGGATATAAGGGAAGGCTGAGACGTGTACCCTCCGCCTCGGTGGGAGACAGAGTAGTCGTCTCCGTGAGAAGAGGAAGCCCCGATATGAGGAAGAAACTGTTTCAAGCTGTAATAATAAGGCAAAGGAAGCCCTTCAGACGTCCAGAAGGGAACTGGGTTCAATTTGAAGATAACGCTGCGGTGATAATCACTCCGGAAGGAGAGATGCGCGGCTCAGAAATACGGGGAGCCGTAGCCCGAGAGGCCGCGGAGAGGTGGCCTAGAATAGCAAGTGCGTCAAGCATCATCGTTTAGAATTTAAGGGGATTACCATGAAAATAAAGACGAAAGATCCGAGTAAGCAGAGAAAACTGCTGTACAATGCGCCTCATCATATTCGAGCTAAGATCATGTTGGCTCATTTATCTCAAAACCTGAGGGAATCTTACGGGGTTCGATCTCTTCCTATCAGGTCAGGTGACACCGTTAGGATTCTTAGAGGCGACTATAAAGACTATGAGGGACGAGTGACAAGGGTAGATAGAAGAAAATATCGGATATACGTGGATGGGGTAGCCAGAGAAAAAGCCGACGGAACGACGACGCCTGTACCTATTCATTATTCTAAGGTTGAGATTACCAGACTTAACCTTGATGACGATTGGAGAAAGAGAATCCTAGAGAGGAAAGGCTCCCCTGAAAAGGAAGAGAAGCCTTCGGAAGAGACCGATGAAAAAGAAAGGGAAGAAGGCTCTGAGAAGCCTTCAGGAAATGATAAAAAATTAAGGAGTAGAGGATGAAAATGGGGAAGAAAGGCGGCAGCTTACATCTGAAACGAGAAGCTTCACCTGCATTCTGGCCTATACATAGAAAGAAGTTCACATGGGCTGTTAAGCCCAGACCAGGCCCGCATCCAATTAATCGTTGCATCCCCTTGGTGCTTATTGTTCGTGAGATTCTTGGGCTTGCTGAGACGAGAAAAGAAGCGAGGAAGATAATCTCTCAAGGTAAGATCAAAGTTGATGGAAAGATCAGGCGGGATGACCGTTTTCCCGCAGGCTTGATGGATGTTATCTCTATTCCTGAGATCAAGGCGAACTATAGGATTTTGCCTTCCAAGAAGGGATTAAGCCTATATCCGATAGATGAGAAGGAAGCCAGTTTCAAGCTCTGCAGAATTGAGAATAAGACGACCGTCAATGGCGGTCATATTCAGCTTAATCTGCATGATGGAAGAAACCTTTTGATAAGGGTTGAAGATCCCAGAAGTGCTGA
>PIYJ01000077.1:0-1860 GCA_003601725.1 Candidatus Bathyarchaeota archaeon | reverse complement strand
GAGATAATTGAGCATCTAACATTGAAAAAAGGAATGTCAGCCATACTTATAGATGGAAAGAACATCGGTAAACATGGAATCATATCGTCGATCGAGGAACACGCTGGGAAGAAACGGAGAACCCTATTGGTGAACATAGAAGATGAGGAAGGCAAGACCTATCAGTCAATACTGGATTACGTCTTCGTCATAGGAGACGAAACATCAAGGATTTCCTTGCCCGCAACGGAGGAGTAACGAGTTGTCCTTGGAGACTGTTGAGAAAGAGAGATACGAGAATCCTATGCTGAAGCCCAGAATTGAGAAGGTAGTCATCAACTGCTCCGTAGGCAGATCCGGCGAGCCTCTTGAAAGGGCAATGAAGATCCTTGAAGAATTAACCGGTCAAAAACCATGCATTCGAAAAGCCAAGAAGACGATCAGAGACTTCGGCATAAGACGGAAAGAGCCCATAGCCTGCGTTGTCACGCTACGGGGAGAAAAGGCTAGATCGTTTCTTAGCCGCGCCTTGCAAGCGGTTGATAACAGAATATCCAAGTCCTCCTTTGACGAGCGTGGCAACTTCTCCTTCGGAATTAAGGAGCACATAGACATTCCCGGCACCAAGTATTCTCCGGAGCTGGGCATAATAGGCATGGATGTCTCAGTTGTTTTAGAGCGGCCGGGATATCGAGTGAAAAGAAGGCGGAGAGCAAAATCAAGAGTTGGGACAGAACATTTATTATCCCCCGATGAAGCCATATCATTCATAAGAGAAGAATTCAATGTTGAAATCACCTAGGAGCCGATGAGAATGGCGAAGAAAAACATAAAAAAGGTGAGGAAATTCGGCAAGGGTAGTAGACAGTGTAGACGCTGCGGCTCTTACGGTTCACTCATCCGTAGATATGGATTGAACCTCTGCCGTCAATGCTTCAGAGAGATGGCTGAAAGCCTAGGATTCAAGAAGTATCAGTAAGAGGTGACGGACGGATGGACACCATCGCGAATGGATTGACAACGATCATGAACAATGAGCTCAGAAGAAAAAAGGAATGCTTGATCGTGCCGGCTTCTAAGCTCCTAGGAAACGTCCTCAGAGTCATCCAGATGAATGGATACTTGGGAGAATTCGAGTTCATTGATGATGGACGGGCGGGGAAGATAAGGGTTCAGCTCCTAGGGAGGATAAATAAATGCGGAGCCATTAGGCCGCGGTATTACGTAAAGGCAACGGAGATTGAGACATGGGAGAAACTCTATCTTCCATCCCGAGACATAGGGGTGCTTGTAATCTCAACGTCTCAAGGAGTCATCTCACACAGGGAGGCTAAGGAGAAAGGAGTCGGCGGCAGCCTTTTGGCTTATGTTTACTGATGAGAGGTTAGGCAGGATGCTTCAAATTGTAGCCAGAAGAGTTGAGATTCCGGAAGACGTGACGGTAAATATAGACGGAAAGAGAGTTGAAGTCGTAGGGGAAAAGGGCCGTCTAGTTAGGGATTTTTCTAACTCCCCTATTTCCATAGAGATTGAGGATAATCAGATTGTGGTCTCAACTGATGATACTCATCGTAAGGCAATCGCGATGGTGGGCACAGTATGCTCCCATATCAACAACATGATTAAGGGAGTATCGAAAGGATTCACGTATAAACTTAAGATCGTGTATGCTCATTTCCCGATATCCGTAAAAGTTGAAGGAGACAAGATTTTAATCGAGAATTTCCTAGGCGAGAGAAACCCAAGAGTAGCCAAGATCGTCGGTGATGTGAAAGTAATCATAAAAAAGGATGATATTCTCGTTCAAGGCATAAACATCGAAGAGGTCGGCCAGACAGCAGCCAACATTGAACAGGCGACGAAGATAAAGAAGAAGGATCC
>PIYJ01000076.1 GCA_003601725.1 Candidatus Bathyarchaeota archaeon | reverse complement strand
ATCGCATAACCTCTAAGGCTTCCCTCCGCATCCTGATTAAACGTTCAAGTCTTGACTCTCCTTCCAGCTCCGCCGCGATGGCATCCAGCTCTTCAGCTACTTCCCTGTTCGAAGGTAATGTTCTGGCGCCTAAAATTTCGGCGGCTCTAATCTTCGCCTGTTTATACTCTTTCTCTTGGGACGTATAGATGAGAAATGCAGCTTCGCGAGCAACCCTTCTCCTTAAAGGCTGAGAATCACGTGTGGCTTCTGAAGGTTCCATTTTATCTCAAAACTAATCGTATCTTAACCTGTTTGGCTCTCCTCTTCAGCCTCTACGGCTGATTCCTTCTCGGCCTCTACGGCTGGTCTAGAAAGTAGCCTAGACTTTCTGATTCCTACGTGACGCAGAGGCACGATCTTCTTCGCTTCGTTATAAATGTCTGACGCGATCTTTCCAAGCACGGCTTCCTGCACGAACTGATTGAAGGATAGCGATGCGGCTTTCTCTTTGATTATCCTTTTCATGACGGCGCGGATCTCTTTTTCTTGGGAAGTCTTTATTCTGATGAGGGTGAAAGCGACTGCTGAAACTCGAAGTTTATACCCGTCTTTCGTTGTAACATCTGTTATGCAGTCTATCCTTGTTGTTCTCCGTCTAACCAGACTTCTCAGATAGTCTCTTGAATATTCATGTCCCTTAAACATCGTTAGGGCTCTTCTTCCCTCCACATTGTTGATCTGAAAGTACATCTTCAAGTATTGGTGAGCGAAGTCTTCAGTTACGTCATAAAGCGTGGACTCAACGGTTCGGCCGATAAGCTTCTCAGGGTCATCAGCAACAACGGACCCTATCTCAACGCTTCCGAAATATTCTGGGGCCACTACTGTGAACCATCTTTTGCTACGCCATTTGTCTCTAACACGGCCTCTTCTTGACACTTCGTCTACCTCACCGTAAACTCAAATAATTGACAAAGCACCAATATTAAAAGGTTTAGTGAAGATAATAAAAAGAGAGGCACTTAAAATTGTAAACTATTTATTAAGCCCACTGAATTTATCTTGAAAGCCGAGGCATCGAGAATGATCGATGTGAATCTGATCAGGAAAAATCCGGAATCGATCAGGGAAAACCTAAAGAGAAGAAACGATCCTGAATGCTTAGCTTTGCTAGACGAGTTTATAGAGATGGATAAGAAATGGCGAACTCTGCAGACTCAAGTGAACGAGTATAGAAGGAAGCGTAACGAACTGAGTTTTAAGATTGCCATGAAGAAGAAGCAAGACCAAGATGTAACGGATCTTCTTGAGGAAGCTGATGAGATACAAAAACAGGTTCATCAGCTAAGCGTTGAAGTTGAAGAGTACAGGCAACGTTCTAGAGAGATTCTCATGCGGATCCCCAATCTCCTTCACGAGTCGGTTCCGCCCGGCGAAGATGAGAATGACAATGTTGAGATAAGGCGATGGGGCTCTCCGCCGAGATTCGACTTCAAACCGAAAAATCATCTGGAAATAGCTCTAGAGCTTGGGCTGGTCGATGAGGAGAGAGCTAACAAGGTCGCTGGGACAGGATTCTACTATCTAAAGGATGAACTGGCTCTGCTTGATCTTGCTCTTCAGAGGTTCGCCATAGACTTTCTAATGAAGAAAGGGTATACCCTTATTGAGCCGCCGTACATGATGCGGAGAAGACCCTATGAGGGCGTAACGGATCTTTCAGACTTCGAGACTGTGATGTACAAGATAGAAAAAGAAGATCATTACTTGATTGCAACAAGCGAGCATCCAATAGCTGCGATGTTCATGAATGAGACTCTTCTGAAGGATGATCTTCCAATGAAGTTCGTCGGAGTCAGCACAAACTTCAGAAAGGAGATTGGAACCCACGGCAAATATACAAAGGGCTTCTTCCGCATGCATCAATTTAACAAGGTTGAACAGTTCATCTTCTGTCTGCCTGAGCAGTCTTGGGAGCTCCATGAAGAGCTTCAGCGGAACTGTGAGGAGCTCTATCAGAAGCTCGGCTTACATTACCGCGTTGTAAACGTATGCACTGGGGACATAGGCACGGTTGCGGCGAAGAAGTATGACACGGAAGTCTGGATGGCTGACGGGAAATTCCGAGAGATAGGGTCAAACTCTAACTGCACGGACTATCAGGCTCGAAGGCTGGGAATAAAGTACCGTGAAGGAGTAGGGAAGCCGCCTAAAGGCTACGTGCATACGTTGAATAGCACGGCGCTGGCGACCAGCCGAACGATGATAGCGATACTTGAACAATATCAGCAGAAAGATGGATCTGTGATCATTCCAGAGGTTCTGAGGCCATATATGAACGGGATCAGCAGATTATGTAAAAAGCAAAATTTAGGGGGAAGGGAGGGATAATTCCGAATGTCTCTTGATGTAGTCGGCATCGGCGAGGTTCTCATAGACTTCGTCGGCACAGAACCAGGGTCATATGTCGATGTTCCTGCCTTTCAAAAGTGTTTCGGAGGAGCTCCGATGAATACTCTCGTCGGAGTGGCAAGACTAGGCAGGAAACCGGGGGCAATAACAGCCGTCGGGGAAGATCCATTCGGAAAGTTTTTGATCCGTGAATTGCAGAGAAACGGGGTGGATACCTCCCAAGTGAAGATCAAGAAGGGAATGCGGACTACAATAAGCTTCGTCGCTAATGAGCCTGAAACTGGCGAAAGATCCTTTATTTTCTACCGTAAACCTTGGGTCACAGGAACCGCTGACAGCTCATTATCAATCGAAGATATCGATCTGGACTATATTTCGAACGCAAAGATACTGCACGTCTCAGGCTTTTCGTTATCCCAGAACCCTTCTAGAAAGGCAATCCTCAACGCGGTTAAACATGCCAGGTCTTCCGATGTCCACGTATCGTTTGATCCGACTCTGCGGCTGGATGTCTGGAATTCAACGAGAACGATCAGAAGGATCTATGGGAAGATGCTGAGGATGTCTGACATAGCGACCTTCTCACAGGAAGAAGCAAGCTTCATCTTCGGGACGCATGACCCTGAAAAGGCAGCGGGAAAGGCATTCAGATACGGCGTTGAAATCGTCGGGATAAAGATGGGAGCTGAAGGAGCCTTTCTGCAGAGAAGAAGAGGTGAAAAAGCGTGGCTTCCCGCTTTTAAGGTGAAAGCTGTGGATACAACCGGTGCAGGTGACGGATGGAACGCGGGGCTCCTAATAGGGCTGATATCAGGCTGGGATCTACATACATGCCTTTCCGTGGCAAATGCTGTGGGGGCGCTCGTTGTAACGAAGCATGGAGCCATAACTGCGTTGCCGTATAAACATGAGCTGGAAGAATTTTTGAAAGCAAATAAAATAGATGTCAAACTATGAACGTAACGTCGCTCTTCTCAAAGATAAGGGATGAAAGATTTAGTCGAAGAAGACCTTTGCTTCTTCGTATAGTTCCTTGCTTACCGTTTTTGTTTTGCCAGTCACCTTTGAAAGGGGCACTGGAACAATCTCGCCGGCCTTCAGAGCCACCATGTATCCGAATTTTCCTTCTTTAACGAGGTCTACTGCGGCTAAACCTAGCCTCGTCGATATTAAACGGTCAAGAGCAGTTGGCGGTCCACCTCTGATCGTATGCGCCGGCACGCAGGCTCTTGTTTCGGCACCTGTGGCTTTGCTTATCTCCTTCGCTAGGAATTCTCCTATGCCTCCTAGATAGACATGTCCAAACTGGTCGACTTTTGTACTCTTCGTTATCGGCCCTTCATAGTCCTTTATTAGGGCTCCCTCAGCGACAACGATCAAGACGGATTGTCCGCCTTCCTTCGAGATCTTCTTCTTCACGAATTCCGTTACTTCCTTTATGCTGAAGGGTTCTTCAGGTATCAGTATGAGGTCTGCGCCGGCTGCCAGTCCTGAGTAAAGCGCTATCCACCCTGCGTGTCTCCCCATTATTTCGACTACAAATACTCGGTCATGTGATTCAGCGGTGTCTTTCAAGTTCTCGATGAGACGCATAGCCATGTTTACCGCGGTGTCAAATCCTATCGTGAATTCTGTTTCTGGGACGTCATGATCGATAGTCTTGGGGATTCCTATGACGTTAAGTCCAGCCTCGCTGAGTGCCGCTGCCACGCTTAGCGTATCATCTCCGCCGATAGCTATGAGCGCGTCTAAGCCGAGTTTCTTAAAGTTTTGGCAGGCTATATTTATGCCGTTGGGGACTTTCTTAGGGTTTGTACGGGAAGTCTTTAGAATAGTTCCGCCTCGATGTATTATGTCTTTTATATTTTCGTATTCCAGCTTTACTGTATCTAAATTTAGAAGGCCCGCCCAGCCGTGACGGATCCCTATCACTTCGTAGCCGTATTTCTCTGATTTTTTCACCACTGCCCTTATTGCGGAATTCAGGCCGGGGGCGTCGCCGCCTCCTGTGAGGACTCCAATCTTCAAGTATTCCCACCACTCCTTAAAGCTTCCAATAGTTTAACGAGTCTTTTTTAGAAAAAGGTTTCGCTTTCAGGCGTGACATGTTCAATCTTGCTTTGTCAATGTGTTTTCACGGGTCCTCTTTATGCTGGCTTGGATGAATCCGTTGAAAAGGGGGTTGGGTTTAAGAATTCTCGATGTGAACTCTGGATGAAACTGGCTTCCTATGAAGAATCTATGTTTGGGGATCTCCCCTATCTGCATGATTCTTTCGTCAGGCGTCATACCTGAGAACACGAAGCCGTGAGCTTTAAGAGTCTCCACGTATTCTGGGTTGATCTCATATCGGTGTCTAAATCTTTCAACAACCTCAGTTCGCTTATATAGACGATGAGCTAGCGTGCCGGGTATTATTTTGACGAGCTGTCCTCCAAGCCGCATGGTAGCTCCATACTTCGATTTTTTAAGGATCTCTTTCTGCTCAGGCAAAAGATCAATCACGGGATGCGGCGTATCCGGATCAATCTCAGCTGAATTGGCATCTTTCAAGCCGCAGACGTTCCTTGCAAACTCGACGACTGCAAGTTGCAGGCCGAGACATAATCCTAGGAATGGAATGTTGTTTTCTCTGGCATATTTTATCGCCATTATTTTGCCTTCGATCCCTGTCTTTCCGAAGCCGCCTGGGACGATTATGCCGTCAACCTTGTCCAGTATAGAAAGGTTTTTCTCTTCTTCTTCGAAGGTTTTAGAGTCGATCCATTCGATGATGGGTTTTCTATTATTATGCCAAGATGCATGCTTGATTGCTTCTATAACCGAGATGTAGGAGTCCGGAAGCCGAAATCTTCCTATATCGAAGTATTTTCCGACTATTCCAATCTTGATGTTTTCCTTTATTTTTTCGACTTTCTCGATGAATCTTTTCCATTCTTCATTCCTCGGCTTTATAGGTGGCAAGCCGAATTTTGAAAGGATCTTGTCGCCGAATTCTTCTTCTTCAAAGATCAAAGGTAGCTTGTAGATGTTTTCAATCTCAGGGTCAGATATGACATCTTCCTCATTTACGTTGCAAAAGAGGGCGATCTTCTTCTTTCTCACGTCATCCAGAGGGATGTCTGCTCTGCCAATTATGAAGTCAGGTTGAATCCCGAAATTTCCAAGCTCACGAACTGAATGTTGAACAGCTTTAGTCTTCATTTCCCCTAAGCTTTTTGGGATTGGCAGGTAAGCTACATGAACGTAGAGGACTTCTTCCTTCTCAAGCTTCATCTGTCTGGCTGCTTCTAGAAAGAGGACGTTTTCATAGTCTCCGACGGTTCCCCCGATCTCGACTAAAACAAAGTCTGCCTTTGATTCTTCCGCCACCTTTCTTATTCTTCTTTTAATCTCGTCAGTCACGTGGGGGATCGGCTGAACGGTTTGACCTAGATATTTTCCTTCCCGTTCTCTCTTGATAACTTCATAGAATACTTGGCCTGTTGTTATGTTATGGCTTTTCGGTATGTTTATGTCGAGAAAACGTTCATAATGCCCCAAGTCTTGATCAATCTCACCGCCATCCTCAGTAACCCAGACCTCCCCATGCTCCGTGGGTCTAAGAGTCCCAGCATCATAATTTATGTAGGGGTCAATCTTGCATGCAGTTACCTTAAAACCTCGGAATTGAAGCATCTTACCAATTGAAGAAGTGACTATCCCCTTACCTAATCCTGAAATGACCCCGCCTGTTATGAAGATGTATCTCGTATGCATGCCCTATATTTTCTCAAGAGATAAATAAAAAAACTCCTATTGAATAATGCTTACTTTCGGGGATTCTTGATAAAGCCAAAGAACTTAGGAAGATCAATGCATGCTTAATTTTTCAAGCTGAAAGGAATAAATTTAATTAATACTGAAGTCTTCTCTTTTATTTAGATACGGGTGACGAATAATAATGAGCAGTAGAAGACGAAGGAGAAGAGAACAGAGGGCTCCCATGCCTGCGACCGGTGCAGGTCTACTTAGATTCTTCGAGGAGGATACTCCGGGAATAAGGGTTCCCCCAGAGGTCGTGGTTATCTTAGCTGTTGCACTTATAGCTATATGTATAATCGCTCAGTGGGCTGCATAAAAGTTCACCCTTGATGGAGAGGCAACGCATCATTTTTCAAGGTTCGGTATTCATCAAAGTCTATGATTTTCGCCTTTTCAATTCAAGTGGAAAACCGATGTTTTTAGAATTTATGTAAACGATGAAATTTTTTCTTTGTGTGATCTTTTGTTTTCTTTCCGCCTTTTATGTTCCGGGCTTGTTTCTTTTGTATCAAGTGTCTCGAAGTGTCTGA
>PIYJ01000008.1 GCA_003601725.1 Candidatus Bathyarchaeota archaeon | reverse complement strand
AACAAACCCTGTTCCCGGCGAAGGAAATGCTGATTCTTTAATAGTTTTTATCGGTGAGGCCCCCGGATACTGGGAAGACCGTAAAGGAAGACCATTCGTTGGGGTAGCTGGCAAAGTACTCGATGAAGTTCTTGAGAAGATCAGTATTAAAAGATCAGAGATCTTCATAACCAATGTTCTGAAGTGTAGACCGCCTGGAAACCGTGATCCACGCTCTGAAGAGATATGCGCATGCACTCCTTTCTTGGATAGGCAGCTAGAAATCATTAAGCCTAAATTCATCGTAACTCTAGGCCGCCACTCAACATCCTATCTCTTTTCTAAGATGAATTTGAACTTCTATGGGATATCGAAGGTTCGAGGCAGAATATACAAAGCTGAATTTGCTGATTGGAAATGCTATGTAATGCCCACTTATCATCCCGCCGCAGCTTTATACAATGTGAATCTTAAAGAAGATCTCCTAAGCGACTTACGGACATTAAAGAAGAAAATGAGGCTTCTCAAGGAAGAAATCTAGATTAAAACACTGGAAACTACAGACCAATATCGCATACAATTCATTCTTCTCTTACAATCTTATCCATCAGCGGCTCAAATCCTAATCCGATTTTTCTAGGCGCATAAAAGTATCCCTCCTTAGGCTTCAGCTTCTCCTTATTGAAGGCCTGCTGAATGACGGAGTGCTTTATCAAGTATTCTATCATCGGACAGACTGTTTGAGGCTGAGAGAAAGTTATGCATTGAGCAGGCTCAGTCCATCCCGCATGAGGAATCACCGGTACGCCCTCAGCTGAGGCAAGCGCACAGATCTTCCTCATCTCTGTTATCCCGCCAGCCCAAGTCACATCCATCTGCAGTATATCCACCGCGCCTCGCTTCAGCAACTCTCTGGCGCCCCACCTAGTGTATTCATGCTCGCCGCCGGCTATTGGGATCTCAACTTTTCTCCGGAGCTTTACGTGTCCTTCGATGTCATCCGGCATCAAAGGCTCCTCAAGCCACGCTGGCTCGTATCTTTCAAGCTTCTTCGCCATCTTAACTGCGTAGTTTATCGTCCAACTGTTCCAGCAGTCAAGCATCAATTCAACATCGTAGCCAACGGCATTGCGAACAGCCTTTACGAGCTTAAGGTTCTCTTCAACTCCCTTTGACCCACTTCCCGGGCCATGGCGGAAGAACCACTTCATAGCCTTAAAGCCCTTATTAACATATTCCACGCATCTCTTTGCAACATCCTCTGGATTCACAGAGAACCCAAGCATACTGGCATAAGCAGGCACCTTTTCTTGAACGGGGCCGCCTAAGAGTCTGACGACTGGTTCTTTCTTAACCTTACCAATGAAGTCCCATAATGCGCAGTCCACCGCGCTTAAGGCAATTATAGTCTCACCTTTCCTTCCGTGAATCTGCGACCTGTACATTATGTCCCATATCTTCTCAACTGAAAATGGGTCTTCTCCGAGAATTAGGGGTTTAAGCTGAGTCTTGACAATTTCCGCTGTTCTATAGGAGACTGGACCGAAGATTCCCCTTTCTTTATAGTTCTCCACGATTACTTCTAAGAATCTCTGTTCAAATGGGCCTTCTTCTCCCAGCGGATAAGGTTCCTCAACCCGGAATCTTTCATATATATCCACAGGTCTAACTAGCCTTTCTTCCCAGAAGCCTCTCGGGACTATTGAATCTGATCGAAGAGTAAATACGCGTATATCTTTAATCTTCATTCTATCTCTCATCCTCCAAGATTCATTTAAAAGGAAAAACTGATTCTTTCCGGCTTTCCATTCAACATAGCCTTCAGAATGTCCTCAGCAATCACGATGTCTTTGTAGGAGTCTAAACCGTTAGATAATGGGTCTTTATCCTCAATTATGCAGTTAATGAAATGCTGAGCTTGCCGCTCAAATGACCATGCCCAGACTCCATGGGGGAACTCGTCTCTTTGAATCTCTCCCGCACGATAAACATGCACCCTCGCAGATACATTTCTCAAAAGAGGCGGAGGCGGCCTAAGATCAACCCATCCATTCTTGAAGTAGACGATTAACCGTTCATCCCAAAAGTCAGCTGAGATTGAACCCATCTCGAGAACAAGAGGATACTCATCATAACTCAGCACAGAGATGAAGCCCCCCGGCCAAGCTCTTGAAAATGTTACTTCAGACGGGTCTCCTAGAAAGAATCTAGGCAAGTTTATATCATGAATCTGTTCAAGCAGGTTATCCATCAAGTTCTCGTAGGATTTAGGCAGAAACTCTGGGAGTCTAGCCGGAATCTTCGGATATGGCTCGTCGGTTTCTATCATCTTCTCCGCAGGCGGGCCGCATATCCAGTCTCCCCCGAACATGTGAGATCTGGCATAGATGACTTCATCGTTCGTAGCAAGGTTGTTGAATGCTTCTTTCGCTTTCAAAACGCCAGAGTCGTATCGTTTCATGTAGCCGACCATGAGCTTCTGGTTATGCTTCTCCGCGGTCTTTACCATTTCTAAGGCATCACGGCTGGTTGTTGCTATTGGCTTTTCGGTAAAGACATCTTTGTCTGCTTTCAACGCATCTATTGCGATCGATGCGTGGAGAAACTTATTTGTGACCTCTACAACGGCGTCTATCTCTTTATCCTCGATTAAGTCGAGATGCGACGCGTAAACCTTTTTTATTCGCCATCTTTCCGCAACCGCCTTTGCTAGATTCAGCCTCACATCGCATATCGCGGTGACTTCTGCATTCTTCAGCCTCTTGAAGGAAGGGAGGTGAACGCATTGCCCCATGAAACCGCATCCAATAAACCCTATCCTCACCTTCGCCGTCACATATATCCCGCCTAGAATTTCATTGATTATGAACAAGTATAATCCTTAAGTAGCTTTTCATGTGGAGGCGTTAAAAAAGACAAAAGATAGGATGACCATTGTAACATTTAGTTGAGAAAATCTAATTATATGAAGATATAATAGACATAAATCCATATAGGGCATATATTAAAAATCAAAAAGAACCGGGTTGATCATAAATGTTTGTAGGGTTACTCACAGCTCCCCTGAGAAATTGGAGTTTCAAGAGACTCGTAGAATGGGCTTCTGAAAACGGCTTCAAAGGACTCGAAGTAGCAGTTTCCCCCTCATCTCAGCAGATCAATATCGACAATCTTCTGAAAGGCGGAGCAAGCGAAGTTAGAAAGACTCTTGAAAACAGAGATATCAAAATCACCAGTCTAGCCTTCTACAGCATTAAGATACTGGAGAGCCCCGAAGACCAAAAATTCTTGAAGAAGGTAATCGAAGCAGCATCCACCCTCGACGTTGAAGTCGTCTGTACGCTTGCCGGAGGACCAAAAGAAGGAAAAGATAAGAAAAAGACCATAATGGAGGACTTCCCTGAGATATTCGGTCCCATAGCGGATGAGGCGAAGGCTCACAGTGTGAAGATTGCCTTTGAAAACTGGTTCGCCACGAATCTTCAGGGTCTAGATCATTTTCAGGCAGTCTTGGAGGCTGTGCCCAGCAACGTCTTAGGATTCAACTTTGACCCTTCGCATCTGTTCTGGCAGCAAATCGATTACATAGAAGCCGTTCACCAATTTGGAGACAGAATATTCCATACGCACGCTAAAGATACTGAGATCCTGCCGTTTAAACTTAGAAAGATAGGCGTTCTGGGACGCGGCTGGTGGAGATATCGAATTCCAGGATGGGGAGACCTAGACTGGACTGCGTATATAACTGCTCTCAAAGAGGTTGGGTATGACTTTGTACTCAGCATAGAGCATGAAGACCCCTTCTTCAGCCCCGAGGAAGGCTTCCTTAGAGGAAAAGAGTACCTACAGAGACTCGTATAGAAACCAAAAGTTAATGAAGATCCTTTCTCATTCGGAAGATCAGATCTGAGAGGATGCTGAATGCCTTAGCGGCATCCTCCATTCTGAGCACTATGATGGTCTCAGTAAAGCAGCTCACAGTCTCTTCGATATTTATATGAGCTCTGGAGATGGGGTTATAAAACGCGACTATGCATCCCGGGGTGTCTACTATTTCGTGAGGGCTCTGCACAATAAGGGCTGCCAGATTCCGCTTTTCCCCTAAGATCTCTTCCTTCTTAAAGATTGATCTTACCTCATCGAATATTCCCTCATCCGTAATAAGCGTAAGCGTAGACGCCCCCTCCAAGACTTGGAAAAACGCCTCTGGAAAATCCGCTGAAATCAACCTAGCCTTTTCAAGGCTTCTCCGGGTCTTTTCTATGGATATCTTCGCCACATCGGTTCTAAGCGTTATTCTGCTCTCCGCCACAATCTTCTGATATTCTGTTTTCGGTGTGTAGGTGACTCTTGCCCTCTTTACGGCTGTTATCACCCCCGCAAGGTCTACTTTTCTTCCATAAATCTCCTCTATTCGAGGCTTAAGGATACGTGCAATTGCGCTGTAGTTTCCGTAGCCTCTTGCTAAAGCATCTTGGATTGGAAGGTCATTCTCTATTAGGTTTTGAACGATCTTTGAGATGGATAATTCGACCATTTTCGGTCACTATAGCCAAGATTTGGCATAATTTGGCCAAAAAGAATATATAAGATTTTCGTTCTCTTTCAGTGAAAAATAGATCTGAGGCGAGGATAGTTGACGAGAAAGATTGTACTCGCATATTCAGGAGGGTTGGACACGTCTGTTCTGCTTAAGTGGCTTCAACAGAAATATGACGCAGAGGTAGTAACCGTCACCTTGGATGTAGGACAACAAGAAGATCTAGAGCCTATCGGGGAGAAAGCGGAGAATCTCGGCGCCATCAAGCATTACTCGATAGACGCAAAAGAAGAGTTCGTCAAGAATTATGTCTTCCCCGCCATAAAAGCCAACGCGCTTTACGAAGGGAAATATCCCGTCAGCACAGCGCTTTCAAGGCCATTAATAGCTGAAAAGCTCATTGAGGTCGCAAGGAAAGAAGACGCTGATGCAATCGCTCATGGATGCACTGGCAAAGGTAACGATCAAGTTCGAATCGAAGTCTCGGCGAAGGCATTAGCTCCTGAAATCGAGGTAATCGCGCCTGTAAGAGAATGGAATATGACGAGAGATGCAGAGATAGAATTCGCTAAGAAAAACGGCATCCCCATCCCCGTAGACGTTGATAAACCATACAGTGTAGATCAGAACCTGTGGGGACGATCAATCGAATGCGGCATTCTGGAGCATCCGGATGTTGAGCCGCCTGAGGAGATTTATGAATGGACTGTTTCTCCGGAGAAGGCGCCGGATAAACCCGAATATGTAACCATCCGATTCAACAATGGTGTTCCAACAGCTCTGAATGGAGATGAGATAGATCCGGTCAGTCTTATCGAGGCCTTAAACGATGTAGCTGGGAAGCATGGAGTAGGACGAATAGATCACATAGAAGACAGGCTTGTGGGAATTAAATCCAGAGAGATTTATGAATGCCCAGCCGCCTTGGTCATAATCGAGGCGCATAAGGACTTGGAGAAACTTGTGCTTACGAGGCATGAAGTCTCCTTTAAACATCAAGTGGACGCTTTGTGGAGCACGCTTGTATATACTGGTCTTTGGATGGATCCGTTGAGGGGGGATCTTGACGCCTTCATAGAGATGACTCAGAAACGGGTATGCGGCGAGGTGAAGATTAAACTGTATAAGGGAGGCTTCCGCATAGTCGGCCGTTCATCTCCTCTTTCGCTCTATGATTTGAACCTTGCAACTTACAATATTGAATCGAAGTTTGATCAAGCTTCCTCCAAGGGATTCATTGAGCTCTGGGGATTACCGACGAGAATGGCGAATGCCCTTAAGAAGACAGGAGAAAAACGCGGTGTCTGATCTTCTAAGGAAGGGAAGATTAAAGTCCGCGAGGAAGGACGTTATATTATTCACTTCCTCCGCGAAAGACGATAAAAGAATACTGAAGCAGATAGTCGACATAAACAAAGCCCACATCGTAATGCTCATAGAGAACGGGATAATCAGCAAGAATGATGGTGGAAAGATCCTTCAGGCCTTAGCTGGATTAGAGAAGAAGGTTAAGCTGAGACCTGAACATGAGGATGCCCATGTAGCCATCGAAGAAGAAGTGATCAAAGCCGCCGGAGAAGAGATTGGCGGAAACCTGAATCTCGCCAAAAGCCGAAACGATCAAGTCGCCACAGCGATAAGAATGAAGCTCCGTCAAGAGATTCTTGAAATCGCAGAGTCAATCATCAATCTTCAAGAAGCTCTGCTCAGAAAGGCTGAAGAAAACATTGAAACCGTTATCCCAGGATACACGCATCTACAGCCCGCACAGCCAATAACCTTCGCGCACTATCTCCTTGCACAGTTTGATGCGTTGCAAAGAGATCTTGAACGTCTCCAAGAGGCATACAGCCGCGTTAATCTCTGTCCAATGGGGGCGGGAGCCTTAGCATCGACGAGCTTCCCGATAAAACGGGAGAGAGTGGCTGATCTTCTCGGGTTCAGCGGGGTTCTCGAAAATTCGTTGGACGCAGTATCCACAAGAGATTTTCTGCTTGAAGCTTTAGCCATCCTCTCGATTATGGCTGTTGATGTGACGAGGATCGCTGAGGATCTTATAGTTTGGAGTACAATGGAATTTGGAATAGTTGAGCTGCCCGACGAGCTTGCCTTCACAAGCAGCATAATGCCTCAGAAAAAGAATCCGGATGTTTTGGAGGTTATCCGTGCGAGAATGGCTCAGCTCATAGGGGACTTTGTAGCTTCAGCCACCCTGTTGAAGGCTCTGCCCACTGGCTATAATCTGGACTTTCAGGAGGCCACTCCGAAGCTGTGGAGCGCAGCTGAAACGGCTCAGCGATGCTTAAAGATGCTTTCCGAGGTGCTTTTGAATGTAAAGGTGCATTCCCCCTTGAAGTTTAGGTCTGAACTGTCCTTCCTAGCTGCAACGGAGCTAGCTAACATGCTGGTTCGGGAGCACAATGTCCCATTCCGAACAGCTCACAGTATTATTGGAGCTGTAGTTAAACATCTTTTGGAGGAAGGAAAATCTCTTAGAGACTTGAAGCCTGAAATGCTTGCCGATGTCTCTAGAAAACTTTCAAGATCACCCCTTGTGATAGATGAGGAAGATCTGATGCGCATAGTTGACTTATCTAGGTGCGTTGAGTCTTACACTGTCAGAGGATGCCCGTCTAAAAAAGAAGCGAAGAGGATGCTGAGGGAACGTTGGAATCTCTTGACAAATTCAAGAAGATGGATACGCGAAAAAGAAGACAAATTAAAGTCAGCTGAGAAGACACTAAACAAAGAAGCAGCGGCGCTTGTCGGAAAGCCCAGCCGTAAACCGTAATGCTTAAATTTGAGTTGTCCTCTTGCTTGAGGAGGGTCGCTTGGAGCATAAAAACCACCTTGAAGAAGCCGGGAAGGCTGCGCTTGTTCTCGAAGATGGGACTATTTTCTTGGGTGACGGTTTTGGAGCTCCAAGAAAGGTCTCCGGAGAAGTTGTATTCTCCACTTCGATGGTTGGCTATCCAGAATCGTTAACCGATCCTTCTTATTGGGGACAGATACTAACTTTAACGTATCCGCTGATCGGAAATTATGGGGTTCCACCATATAAATGCGACAGATTCGGCGTTCCCATATTCTTCGAGTCGATAGGAATCAAGGTTACGGGACTCGTGATTCAGGAGCTCTGCTCTGCTCCATATCACTGGGCTTCTGAAAAAACACTGGATGAGTGGCTTAGAAGCGAAGGAGTGCCCGGCATCTATAACATTGATACTAGAAGATTGACCAAAAAGCTTAGAGAAAAAGGAGTTATGCTTGGGATCTTAGAGGTCTGCGAGCAAGGCGATGAGCCGGACATAGAAGAGCTACTCAAGGAAGTGAAGCATGTTCCCGATCCGAACATGAGGGATCTGGTCAGCGAAGTGACGATAAAGGAGCCTATTCATTACAAGTCGGGAAACAGGAGAAGAGTTGTCTTAGTTGACTGCGGAGTCAAGGCGGGAATAATACGAAGCTTGCTTCAACGTGAAATTGAGGTTATCCGTGTGCCCTACACTTTTTCTGCTGATGAGATTCTGGAATACAAGCCTGACGGAGTTCTCATAAGTAACGGCCCGGGAGACCCGAAGAACATGTCCAGAGAACCGATTGAGGCTGCGGCTTCCCTCATCGAAGAAGGCGTCCCAGTGATGGGTATATGCCTCGGAAACCAGATAATCTCCCTAGCGCTGGGCGGGGATACTTACAAGCTAAAGTATGGTCATAGGTCTCAAAATCAGCCTGCTTATGATCTTGAGACTGGGAGATGCTACATTACGACTCAGAATCATGGATATGCAACTGACGCTGATTCGCTTAAGGAGACAGGTCTCGAAGTGTGGTTCATAAACGCGAATGACAAGACGGTTGAGGGAATAAGACATAAGAATGGAAAATCCTTTGCCGTTCAATGGCATCCTGAAGCTTCACCTGGACCCTACGACACGGAGTTTCTCTTCGACCTATTCATGAAGAAGATGAGGTGAAAATGCCATGCCGAAGTTCGAGTGGGTGAGAAAAGTCATAATCCTAGGAAGCGGCCCAATAAAGATAGGTGAAGCAGCGGAATTCGACTATTCAGGCAGCCAATGCTTAAAGGCTCTACGCGAAGAAGGCATAGAGACTGTTCTAGTCAACCCTAACATCGCGACTATACAGACTGATCCCCGCCTCGCAGGGGAGGTTTACCTGCTGCCAGTTACACTTGAATACGTCGAGAAGGTCATTCAAAAAGAGAAGCCTGACGGCATCCTACTCGGCTTCGGCGGGCAGACAGCTCTTAACTGCGGCGTTCAACTGGCGAAGCGCGGGATTCTCGAAAAATACGACGTGAAGGTTCTCGGAACCCCGATAAGGGCAATAGAAGAAACTGAGGACCGTGAGCTCTTCAGAAAAGCCATGATCAGAGCTGGCATTCCAATACCTAGAAGCATGTCAGCAACCTCCGTGGAGGAAGCCCTCAAAATAGCAGAGGACCTCGGCTTCCCAGTCATACTCAGAGTTGCATATACTCTTGGCGGTAAGGGCTCCGGGGTAGCTCGCAATAGACGTGAGCTCAAGGAGATGGTCAGCCGGGCTCTTGCACAGAGCATGATAACGCAAGTTCTGGTTGAGGAATACATCGGGAAGTGGAAGGAAGTCGAGTACGAAGTTATGCGGGACTATGAGAATAACTGCTTGACTGTTTGTAACATGGAGAACTTTGATCCGATGGGGGTCCACACCGGCGACTCAATCGTAGTGGCTCCATCGCAGACATTAACGAACCGCGAGTATCACCTGATCCGTTCAGCATCAATAAAGGCAGTTCAAAGCCTGGGAATCGTTGGAGAATGCAACATTCAGTGGGCTTTGCATCCGAGATCAGAGGATTTCCGAGCCATCGAGATCAACGCAAGGATGTCTCGCAGCTCAGCATTGGCCAGCAAAGCAACGGGGTACCCGCTTGCCTACATAGCGGCGAAGCTTGCCATTGGATATCTCCTCCCAGAGCTCATCAACAAAGTCACGGGCATCACCACGGCGTGTTTTGAGCCTGCGCTTGATTATCTCGTCGTCAAGATTCCAAGATGGGACCTGCGGAAATTCAGAAATGTAGATCCTCACTTAGGCCCCCAGATGAAGTCAGTCGGAGAGGTCATGGCTATCGGGCGGACCTTCGAGGAGGCTCTTCAAAAGGCAGTTCGGATGCTTGACGTCGGAAGGATCGGGGTTGTAGGAAATGACGATGAGCCTGAGCCTCTGGAACAGGTGCTTGACGTTCTAGAGAATCCGACTGACGAGCGGCTCTTCAAGGTAGCTAAAGCCATAAAGATGGGGGTCCCAGTCGAGAAGATCTACGAGCTAAGCGGGATCGACCCATGGTTCCTTTACAAGATTCGAAACATCGTTGAGATGGAGAAAAGACTTAAGACTCTCGATCTAAATGATGAAAAGGCCCCGAAGGTCATCAAAGAAGCTAAACGTCTAGGATTCTCAGATAGGCAGATCGCGAAATGCTTGAATGTAGATGAGATGGAGATCAGAAGGTTCAGAAAGAGATTCGGCATCATCCCGGTGGTCAAGCAGATCGATACGCTTGCGGCGGAGTGGCCGGCTCAGACGAACTATCTCTACGTGACTTACAGCGGAGATGAAGACGACATAAAATTTAACACTGGCAAAAAGAGGAAGGTCATCGTTTTAGGAGCCGGGGTCTTCAGAATCGGTTCAAGCGTCGAGTTTGACTGGAGCGGCGTGAACACGATTTGGGCTTTAAAGAGAAGAGGCATAGACGAAGCTATAATGGTGAATTATAATCCCGAGACCGTCTCAACGGACTACGACATCTCCGATAAGCTCTACTTTGAAGAATTAACGTTTGAGAGGGTCTTAGACATTTACGAGAAGGAAAAACCATTCGGGGTCATCGTAAGCGTAGGAGGGCAGATCCCGAACAATCTGGCGTTGAAGCTAAGCCAAGCCGGCGTGAAGCTGCTGGGAACATCCAGCAAAAGCATTGACTTGGCTGAGGATCGATCTAAATTCAGTGCTCTTCTCGATCAGTTGGGGATTCCGCAGCCTGAATGGAGCAAGCTCACAACGATTGAGGATGCTGAGAGATTCGCTGAGGAGATCGGCTATCCAGTTCTGATTCGTCCAAGCTATGTGCTTTCTGGATATGCGATGCGGGTTGCACGTAACCGAAGGGAGCTCAGAGACTATCTTGAATTAGCTGCAAAGGTATCTCCTGAACATCCGGTTGTGATCTCTAAGTTTGTTGAAGGCGCGAAGGAAGTTGAGGTCGATGGGGTTGCGGATGGAGAAGAGACCTTGATCGGCGCGGTTATCGAGCATATTGAACAGGCAGGGGTGCACAGCGGAGACGCCGTTATGAGCATCCCCCCGCAGACGTTAAGCAGTAGCACAATAAAGACGATTGAGGATTACACACGTGCGATTGCAAGGGCTCTGAAAATAAAGGGGCCATTCAATATTCAGTATCTCGTTAAGGATGGGGAAGTCTCAGTCATCGAATGTAACCTCCGTGCTTCTCGGTCGCTTCCCTACGTAAGCAAGACGCGAGGTGTAAACCTCATTGAAGTCTCAACGGCCATAATGCTAGGAGAGACCCTTAAAGACCTTGGCATCCCAGAGCTACCGCCGGTTCCACATGTAGGTGTAAAAGTTCCCCAATTTAGCTTCATGAGGCTGACGGGGGCCGATCCCATTCTCGGAGTAGAGATGCTCAGCACGGGGGAGGCAGCCTGCTTAGGTGAGAATTTCGCTGATGCATTTTTGAAGGCGTTGCTTTCCGCTGAATTTGAGCTTCCAAGAGATGGAAGTTCAGTTCTTATCACCGTCGGCGGGGAACGCTTGAAAAAGGAGGTTGTGCCGTTAGCTAGAACCCTGAGGGAGATAGGCTTCAAGATTTACGCAACGGAGCATACGGCGGACGTTTTCAGGAAGGCGGGTTTAAATTCGATCACGGTTCTGCATAAGGTCAAAGAATCCGAGAAGAAGCCTAATATTCTGGATTATCTCACGAATAGGAAGATCAATTTGGTGATTAATATACCGTCGGGCAATTCTGTAAAGAAGGATGAAATCTGGGAAGACGAGTATATCATCCGGAGATTAGCAGTCGAGTTTAACATCCCAGTTGTGACTACCCTTGAACTCGCCTCAGCATTGGTGAGGGCGATAAAGTATAGGGCTGCAAGCGAAACCGTCATAAGATCGCTTAACGAGTACATGGATAGCCTACCATTCAAGCTCTGGTAAAGCTAAATCCCCACTTCCTTCAGAATTTCCTCCGCATTCCTATAGGTTCTTGAAGGAATACTCTTAAGCAGCTCCTCCAGCCTCACTTGTTTTTGTCCCTCTATTTCAACCAGTCTCCACCCGATTTTCTTCATGAGAGCGCTTTTTGTTAACGGATACCGCATGCGAGTCAGAAGAGCTCTAATCGACTCTTCTCCTCTAAGAATCAAGGGCGGAAACTTTCCGGTCTCGATGAATGAAAGGAAGCGGCTTGCATCCTCAAACATGGAGAGATTATTGAACAACACATAGACTTCTCTTCCGTTGGATTCCAAAGATTTCACAATGCGATGTAACTCTGACAATTCTCCATCGCTGTATTGATAATAGTACATCCTCGATCCGGAGCCGTGAAGCCTCAGATAAGCGACGGAGCTGGAATATACCGGTAATGTTCTGAAAGGGTCGGTCACGTGGGGAACATCGAGGCTTTCCAGAACGGACCTCAGCCTTTCACGGGTCTCCTCATCCTCCCAAAGCGGCCCCCTTGTTTCCCAGACTACGATTAGTTCTTCCCGCCGGATACTTTTGAAAAAATCTTCAGCATCCTCGAGTCGGTCAGGTTTAAACGATGCGGGCGTCTGGATCAAAAGTATCTTAGCCGCTAGGTTCCTGCATACAGTCTTCATCGTCTCGAAGGGTTCCAACGCATCTTCCAGCTTCAACTTGTACTTGTGGCTTATGTCTTGATGAGCCTTAACGGTGAATTCGAAGTCCGCCGGCGCTTCTCTTCTCCATTTAATCACGGTTGAAATTTTTGGAACCCTATAGAACGTCCTGTTTATCTCGACAAGCCTAAAAGTCTCCTGATACCTCTTCCTCCCAACAGGGTAGCCGCAGCAACCAATCTTAATCATGACGTTTCACCCACTTCTGTATTTAAAAGGAGACTATGCTTCGATCATCCTCCTTGCTCAGCCATATAACATGGTCAGCCTTATCAGCAAATTCTTCGCTGTGGGTCACCGCGATTATCTGCTCGATCGTCTTCAATCTTGAAAGAGCCTCAGCCAGCCTATTGATCGACCCATCCTCTCTTCCCAAGCTCTCCGTAGGCTCATCCAGAAGAAGAATCCGAAGGCCATGTCCAGTTCTCCACTGCATCAGGAGTTGCGCAACTCCGAGACGATAAGCAAAGGCCAACAAAGTTCTCTCCCCGCCTGAAAGATTCGAGACGCTTCTTTGATGGCCAGATGCTCCCTCCACGATCGGGGTGTAATTCTCATCCATCTTAATACGCAGGGCTGAACCGTCTGCTCCTGTAAGCTCGTCTAAGATCTGCTGGACGGTTCTTTCCAGATAAAGAATGAATTCCCTTCTCAGTTTCGGCTGGATGCTTCGGTAGGATTGACGGATCTCATGGATGAGCTCGATTATCTTCTTGACCTTTTCAAGCCTGGAAATCTTGCTCTCTGCGGTTTTCAGTCTCTCCTTCAAGTCGTCGATTCTCTTTGAGATCTCCAGTATTTGGGCTTCCATGCTCTGTGCTTTGCTTTTGAGGCTTGCATACTCCGCAAAGATTTTGTCACGTTGTCTCTGTATCTCCTCAAGCTTCAAAAGATTAAACTCCTCTACTTGAGAACGCACATAAGCAAGCTCAGCCTTCAGCTTGGAAAGTTCCCCGGAGGCGTCTTCGATTCGTCTTTGAGAGTCTGCTAAAATTTTCCGTTCGGATTCTTCCCGTTCATGAAGATTCTCCATCCGTGTCTTTATCGTCTGAAGATTAGAAATCACCTCGGTTACCACATTATGCGCCGCTTCGAGCCTCCGAACGTTCTCCTCGAAGGCTTTAAGTCTCCGCCTATTCTCAGAGATCTCATCGTAAAGCCGCTTTATCAAAGCATTCTTGTAATCTAAGCTCAAATCCTGAAGACATAGGGGACATCTACTCTCCTCAGCGAGGCTTGATATACGTTGAGTTGCACGTTTAATCTCGCTTCGAACAACCTCTTCTCTACCTAAGTCCGTGGAAATCTGATCTCTCAGGATCTCCGCATGCCCCTTCAACTCCTCGACTGTGAGCTCTTTAGGCAGCCCTATCCTCCCAAGTTTTTCCCTCTGGGACTCCTCCTGTCCCTTTAAAGAGCTCAGTAGACGCTGCAGTTCTCCTATCCTTTTTTTCTGTTCATCAATCCTCATTCTATGCATTCGCAAGGTTTCCTCCGCAGCGGATATTCTCGCCTGAATCTGAGCTTCTCTTCTTCGGAGCTCCTCGTTTCTTCTTCGAACGTTCTCGAGCTCCTCTAAACGTGAAGTAATCTCTTTCAGTCTCCTTTCAGTCTCTGAGAGTTTAATCTTGACTTCTTCTAGCTCAGCCTCTCTTTTCCTTCGGTCTGAGACTGCCTCGGCGTATCTCGCCTTTAACTCGTCAAGCCTGGTGACGTCTGGGTCTTTTTCAAGAGAGTTCCTCTCGCTCTCGTACCATCTCATTACTGATCTCAAGTTGCTCCAAGCTGCCTCATAATCAGAAAGCTTGAAGAGCTGATCAAGATTCTTCTGTCTTTCACCAGGGGTCATGTTCAAGATGTCTTTCAGATGCTCCTGGCGGATCCATATCAATCGGCGGAATATCTCTTTGTCTATGCCTATCGCGGAGAACAATTGCTCAACAACGGCGTCGCTCTTCAATTCAGCCACAAGCTCCCCATCTTCAAAGAATCTCAGCTGATCCATGTCTTGAGCTATGCGGTTGCCGCTTCTTTTAAGTGCCCTTATGATGGCGTATTCCTTGCCGTTCGCAGAGAATTTGAGGATGACTCTCGCCTTGTCCTCGCCTTCCCTAAGAAGATAGTCATAGCTCCGCCCCAAGGGCTCGCCGAACAACGCGAAGTCAATTGCATAAAGGACGCTTGATTTCCCCGTGCCCAGCCCGCCGACGAGACAGTTAAATCCATCCGTGAAGTTTATGACTGTTTTCTCATGGGACCGTATGTTTTCTAACTGTAAGGTCTTAATCTTCATCGAAGAGTCCCTCCAGAAGAGACCTCACATTCTCCTCGTCTCCTTTAACTAGGGGTTGAACAAGCTCAACAGCTAGACGAGCAATCTTCCCCGCCTGTTGCTTCTTGTATCTTTTGGAAAAGAATTCATTGAAGTATTCGAATGCCTTCGTTTTAAGGTTCTCAAGGCTACTTTGGAAGATTGACTGAACTACTTCGGGTGGAAGGCTTTCTTCTCTCATCAAGACTACTGGACGCACTAGCAATGCTTGTTCAGCGGCTCCACGGATCCTTCCTAAGTCGATCTCGCTTCGTGAAGCTTCAGCCGGCAAGGTTCCCCTCAGCACGGGGATGAGGATAACGCCTGGCTCATCATTCTCTTTCACGATCTCGATTGTCTCTTCAGTTATCTTCCGAGGTGAATATCCTGTAAAGTTGCTTTCCAGAATTTTGAAGCGTCTGGGGCTGTTCAGCTTTATCCGGTTGATTTCAACATCATCTTTACCGTTGACTTCCACATGGTAGAACCCTTTCTCGACATCCGCATCCTCATAGCTTACGGTCTCGGTTGACCCGCTGTAAACGAGAATTGAACCCTTGAATGGGAGTTGCCAAGGCGTATGTAGATGTCCACCAGCATAATAATCGAAGCCTCCAGGTATATAATCCGGAGATGCTTCAGCGAATGTGGAGGGCCGTCCCTTCATTATCTCAGGTATATCCAAAGCCATGTGAAAGACGAAGATGTTGAATTTATCCGCATTTGGCTTCGGCTTTTTCAATTCATAAAATCCGGGCAGCTGATGTTCAGTACGCTGCCGAGTTCTGAAATTCGGAATCCCATAAACATAGCATGAATCATTTTCCCAGCAAGCATTCTTATGTCTCGGCAGGTAATAAATCAGCCCTGCGCTGTCCAGCGGGTTCAGAATCGTCCCTGTGATGATGTTTGGCGCTGTGTCGTGAGATCCGTCGACTACGAGAACTGGGATGCTGGCTTCTTTCAATCTGCGGAAGTTCTGAACGGCGCTTTCCAGGGTTTTGTTGGAGGGGCGGGCTTGATGGAAGAGGTCTCCCGCTATAATCATAAAGTCTGGCTTTAGCTCCAAGGTCTTTTCTACGGCTTCATGGAATGCCCGTGCGAAGTCTTCACGTCGCACTGACATGTTGTATTGTTCATATCCGAGATGGATGTCAGCGATATGGATAAAACTGAAAGGTTTCAAATCTGAATCCCTTTAATATCAAGGTTCTTTCTGTCTTTGTCATACATTAAATTATTTCCACAATAAAGAAGAGAAATCAAACTCATATTACTATTATCCTCCCCCGAATCTGACGATTAAGTAGGCCCTAGGGAAAAAGGTTTAAGCCGACTTGAGAAGATTAATCAGTGGAGAATGCTTTGATGATCTGTGCTTGGGAAAGAAAGAACGGTTCATCTGAAAAGATATGCCTCGGGAGACGTGAGATCGCTGTTATCGCGTTTATCTCAATAATCGTCGTTTCCGCAGTGTACTATCAATTATACTCTCAATGGAGCTTCAGATATCCTCGGCTGGGAAGAAAGAACGTGGTCGGCATCATCAGAATCGAAGGGTACATCGTGGAGCCGACAGCAGTAAACCGATACATCAACCTCATCAATGAAGCCTTACTTAACGAGAGCATAAAAGGAGTAGTTCTAGTAATCGATTCTGGAGGCGGCTATGCCGATTACGTGGAAGAGATCTATTCTGACCTTTTAGAATTGAATAACAGTAAACCCCTGGTCGCCTCGGTTGTCCGTGCGCTTTCAGGCGGATACTACATCGCAGTTGCATGTGATTACATATTTGTTCAAAACTCATCTCTTGTCGGAAGCATCGGAGCGATAGGGCTTATGCCGCCTATACTTATCCCTTCGGAAAGGACGATAGAGAGCGGACCATACAAATGGACTGGGGAATCTATACTCTCCAGATACTCCAGCCTAAGCAGCGTTGTTGACAACTTCATGTCAGCTGTAAAAAGCGGAAGAGGCTCTCGACTTAAGGCATCCCCTACCGAGCTTAGAAAGGCAGCGGTCTATTTGGGGTCTGAAGCTGTAAAGCTGGGATTAGCTGATGAGATTGGGGGGCTTCAAAAGGCAATCAGCAAGATTGTAGACGAGAAGAATCTAGTCGAATATCAGGTTGAAGAGTTAAAGGTACGAGAAGAAAACTCCTCCTTACTAGCATATTCCGGCAACATGTCTATACAGTGGAAGAATATCACATTGAAGACTCTAAGTGAACTTCATCCCCCACCATCGATTTATTACATTTATCTCCCCCCTCAAGCCATTACCCAAAGCGAGGCTTTAGACCAGCTTGATGAAAACGTCTCACTGCCAAGCGGTGGAGGAAACGTTCTCATAGATCTTTCCCATGGAAACAGAGTCTCATGGTGGACTCTTGATATTCTTATATCAGAGCTGGCGAAGAGAAACAGAACCGTGAGTTTCATCTCTCAATGGGAGACCTTGGATGCTAGACTCGATAATGCCTCATGCCTCATCGTAGCATCGCCCACAGAAACCTACTCGATGAAAGAGAGCGAAAGAATCATGAGGTTTGTTGAGGAAGGAGGATTTCTTCTGCTCTTCTTCGATCCTGCCTGGGAATACATTGGGACATCAGGACTATTGCAGGGCATAATCACCCCTATAAACTCGTTATCAACAAGGTTCGGCCTCTCCTTCGCAAAGGGATACTTGTATAACGAGGCGGAACACTTTGGAATATACCGAAACATATACGTGAGAAACTTTGCAGATAGCCCCTTAACTAGAAACCTGGATTCAATTGTCTTCTTCACAGCGACGCATATACGCTCAATGGGCATGGGGGTCGCGTGGGCTTCGAATGATACATACTCCTCCGTAGCGGAGAAGGCAGACAATTATGCCACTATAATCTGGATGAGTAGAGGCAACGGCACGGTGGCAGCCTTTGGAGACCTAACCTTCCTCGAGGAGCCATACTGCTACGTGGAGGATAACTATAAGCTGATACAGAACCTTGTGTCAGTGATGGCCGAAGTGGAAGTTCCCGTCAAAGAAAGGATCAAAGAAGAGTTCGAAGAAGAAGTGGCGAAGCCTAACCTCCCAGCTGGAACGGAAAAGAATTACACCGAGTGGGTTGACGGGAAAGAGAATCTGGTTAGATGGTTTAAAGTAAGCGAAACAGAAGTTAGGGTTGAGAGGCCGAATCGGACTACCTATTACTACTTCACTGAGGATGGCGCACTTTGGAAATGGATATCCAACGGCATGGAATGCACCTATGAGGATCCCCTTCCCGAGCCTCCCTATCCTCTGACTAAGGGGGAGAAATGGAAGTATGAAAGCAACTATACCCTTATTATGGAGGGTAAGGAGCATAAGGGGAATATCGTTGGAGAGGAGGAGGTTGAAGGCTTCGAGAATGTATTAGCCGGAGATGACAACTGGTACTTCTGTGCCAGAGTGAAATACACAAGTGTGGAGCATCTTGTGATTGACGGAAGAAACATGGCGATGATGACGACTGGGCGTTACTGGATTTCATCCGACGTTGGCACAGTCAAGCAGGAAACGACCATCGACTATTATGTCAACGGCATATTCACAATGAGGGAGAAAAGGACGCTTTTATTGATGTCCATTCGGAAAGGATAGACATCTGAATATCCGTGTGCATTCAAAGGGTTGAGTTTGACGATTGAGGACAGATCATATCGTTAAATTACTGTTTAAACCGAGTTTTTCCCTTATCCTCTCTTCAAGCGCCGGATTTATCTCCACCCCGATGCATCTTCTACCATTTTTAAGGCATACTCTCATAGTCGTCCCTGATCCTAAAACGGGGTCCACAACTAGGTCGCCTACGTTAGACGAGGTACATATGCATTTCTTAACAAGCTCGTCTGGAAGCTCATTACCAGCCGTTTTAACTCCGCGTTGATAGGGTCTCTTTATATACCAAACGTCCTCAGCGTAGTGTTCAGGCTTGTTAAACGTATAGTTCTTCTTATCCTTCACCATGAGCAGTAGATGATAATGGGATGTGGTGAACCGTCTCTTTGTGAAGACGCCGAACTGATACTTCCAGATACAGTGATTGATAAGATGAAATCCCGACTTGTCTATCGCTTGAAGAACTATTCCAAGATTATTCCATCCAGAGAGCAGCCACATGCTTCCAGAAGGCTTCAGAACTTTATAGGACCAATCTAAAAGATCCCGAATGAAACTTGGATATTCCTCTCTGGAAACTTCGACGTATGAAAGGGCATCAGGCTTCCTATGATAAGACTGCAGGTTACCTTCAAAGTCTATTCCGAAAGGCGGATCAGCGAAGACCAGATCCGCAGGCTCGTCTATTTTCACATTTCTGAAGTCATCAAAGATCACAATGTGATCGTTATCTATCCTCATCATCCGCCGCAATCAGAAGTTCCCTCTATGATGAGCATTTCTGACTGAATGAATAAAGCAGCGTCACCAAAGCCCCCTTTTTTCTTCACGTTATTCCTCAAATAATATCCGATACTGGGGAACCACGTCATCCATGAATCTCCTCATCCCCTCAGCCGTCTTATAATGCTTAACCATTCCTCTCAGAACATCGAAGGGTAAAGTCGCGATGTGAACCCCGAGCTCCGCGACCTCCCTAACCTGCCGCGGATTCCGAATGCTCGCGGCGATAACCTCAGTCTTGAACCCATATGCCCGGTAGATTCTGAGGATCCTAGCTATCAGATCGACGCCGCTGTAGACCCCGTTGTCCTGTCCTTGGCTAACGAGGGAATTGACATCTCTGCTTTCATAGATCTCTCTAATCGACTTCGCGTTCTCCATGGCTTCATTAAGCTTTTTCTCTCGAGCTCTGCATAGAAGATCATAATCGAAATAGTCTCCCTTTTGGAAGTCCTTTCCCCTCTTCATGCCGAGATTAGCGCGGATATAATCATCGATTCTTCCCGCGAAGGGACTTGCGTAAGCAGCTCCCGCCTTGGCTGCCAGAAGAGCCTGCTCGGGGGTCATAATCAGCGTTACATTGACTTGTATTCCTTCCATGCTGAGCTGCCTTATGGCTTTAAGCCCCTCAAAGTCAAGCCGGTCATCCTCTTCTATGCTTGGGTTGATCGGGATCTTTATCGCAACCTCGCCGAAGGAGCTGAATTTTTCATGCAGCATTCTTCCCTGTCTTATCATCTCTTCAGATGTTTGCCCGATGACTTCTAAGCTGACGGGGCCCGGGGCGGTCTTGACGATCTCCTTTATGTAATCTTCCATGCTGATCTTGCCGTTTCTTTTATCAACAGCCTTCTTGATCAAGGAGGGGTTGGTGGTTACGCCGTCAATGATCCCCCATGAGATTGCCTCTCTTATCTCATCTAACTCCGCAGTATCTATGAAAATCTTCATCTGCTTATTCTCCGAAGCTAATTTGTTGTTTTGTCTTTTCCGTCACATAAAACTTTTTCAATATCAGCTATCTCAATCCGTGTCGGTCTGCGGGGAATATTGTATAATGGGCCGCTTGGCCTCTCATTATAATAAGGCCTATTACATCCGGGACAGCCAGAAGTCATGAACGGTTCGCCCTTCATGATGATCTTTCTGAGCTCATCTTTTGATACTCCGAAATCTACGAGCTGCCCGTTCTTGAAGGCCATATCCTCATATCGCCTTATCCCTTTAGTTATCAAATAATGGGCAACTTGGAGTCTCCTGTAATAATCTATGGGCGGAGAGGGACGGCTTGAAAGAACCGTGCCGGGAATAGGGGTGAAAGCGAAGAGAGCTGGATAAACCCCCAAATCGACGCATATCTGAATCATCTTGACGAATTCTTCCCCGGTCTCCCCCAAACCAGCGATGAGATGAGTCGTCACGTTGCCCCTTCCAAATATTTCTACAGCCTCTCTGAGCGCCTTGAAATGTCCCTCCCACCTGTAGGGACCGCCAATCTCTGCTCCCTTAACCCTATTGAAGATCTCCTCTGTAACCGCATCCAAGGGAATACCGATTCTCTGCGCTCCTGCGTCAGCAAGTCTCTCAAGGTCTTCTCGGCTGAGAGGCTGACAGGAAACAGAGATAGCGATCTCTGAGGATTCGCTGATTCGTCTAGCTAAGGCCGCTATGTCCTGCACCACGGAGGGATAATTCAACGCTTGGATGCATACTCTTACTATTTTCTTCTGTTGAAAGGCATCTTTTATGCGATGGATAACCTCTTCCGTGGGGAAAACCGGCCATACGATTCTCGAAAGCATATCGGCTCTTCCCTGAGATAGTCGAGATTGGGGGCAAAAGGCGCAGGAGGCTTGGCACCTTCCTTTTTTATATGTAAGCAGATATGCTGTTGTCGGTTCGGCGTCCAGTCTGCCTTCTGTCAAGCCTAGGACTATCGCTGACCCTATGGAGACCCTTATCTTCTCTGGCAGGTTCAACATCTTCGCCTACAAGCGTTTATTGTGAAGAAAAGATTTTTCGTAACCAATAAAGATTTCATATGGAATCTCTTTGAAGAATATAATTGCTGATCATTGTGGATTGATGATGCTGAGATGTATATTGTTTATTCAGAAAAATGTTTAGAATATGTGGCCCCCTATCTCCCAGAGAATCCGGAGAGAGTTTACCGCGCATACAGGCTTTTGAAGAAGAAGGAAGGAATGAAGTTCATCGAGCCTGAAGCCTGCTCCGAGGATGATTTAAAACTAGTTCACAAAGAAAAATTCATCAACCAGATCAAATCCGGAGACTTCTTTGACCCAGACTCCCCGAGCCTTCCAGGAATCTATGATTATGCCCGACTCGCCGTAGGCGGAGCCGTAAAGAGCATGGAGATCGCCTTGACGGGTGAAAAGGCTTTTTCTCTCATGAGGCCTCCAGGTCACCATGTAGGCATCAACGGCAGCGCGCTTGGCGCAGTGTCGATGGGTTTCTGCTATTTCAATAACATCGCCGTGGCCTGCATGAAGGCTCTAAAGCACGTTGAGAAAGTCGCCATCCTAGACATCGACTGCCACCATGGTAATGGAACTCAAGAGATCTTCCTCGGAAACCCCCGTGTGATCTTCGTTTCCCTTCATAAATACGGGTTTTTCTATCCGGGGACAGGCGGCATCTCCGAAGGTAACTGTCTGAACTATCCTTTCCGACGTCCAGTTGGAGACGAAGAGTATCTGCGAACCCTAAGAGAAGCCTTGAAAAAGGTTGAGGAGTTCAATCCGGATCTCATAGCGATCTCAGCCGGATTCGACGCGCATAGAGATGATCCCGTCGGAGCGTTGAGGCTCAGCGAAGAAGCATACACAAAGATTGGACATATGATCTCTGAAATGGAACGTAAAACCTTCGCCGTCCTCGAAGGCGGATACGGACGCCGCTTCCCAGAATGCATCCAAAACTTCCTATGCGGGCTCGATCACAATTAAATTAGAATTCGATTCAAAGGTAGTTTCAGCAACAATTATAGGACTAAAAATGATGAGTGCAAAGCTGTTGTAGAGATGGATAGATGATGGAAGAATCTGAGGCTGTGAAGGATTATCAGCTGTATTCTGGGATGACGGTTGCTGAGCTGTTGAGGCAGATGAAGGAATCCTGGGGATTCACAGCTGCGAAGATCGCGAGGGGAGCCGATATCTTCAAAAAGATGATTGATGATAAAAGCTGCGTAAAGTTCCTTTCTTTCCCAGCGTGTATAGTTGCAACTGGCACTCGGGGGGTTCTTAAGGAGATCGTTAAACGTCGCCTTGTAGACGTGATCATAACGACATGTGGAACCTTGGATCATGACTTAGCTAGGAGCTGGAAGGAATATTACCGTGGATTCTTCAACATGGATGACGGCGAGCTCCATAGAAAAGGGGTAAACCGGCTGGGAAATGTTCTGGTGCCGAATGAGAGCTACGGCTTGATAATCGAAGAGAAGATGCAGGAGATGCTGGCGGCGCTCTGGGAGGAAGGCATCCGAGAGATCTCCAGTCGGGAGCTCTGCTGGGAGATGGGGCGGAGAATCTGCGGTGAAGACTCGATACTTTACTGGGCAGCTGAGAATAGGATCCCCGTTTATGTGCCTGGATTAACGGATGGCGCCGTTGGCTATCAGCTTTGGCTCTTCTCGCAGGACCACAAATTCCGGATTAACGTTCTGAAGGACGAGCAGGAACTGAATGATCTGATCTTTGAATCCGAGAAGACGGGGGCCCTCATCGTGGGAGGCGGGATCTCGAAGCATCACGTCATCTGGTGGAACCAATTCAAAGGCGGACTTGACTATGCGGTTTACATCACAACGGCTGTTGAGTGGGATGGAAGCCTATCAGGCGCGAGGCTCCGCGAGGCAGTATCTTGGGGGAAGGTCAAAGAGACAGCGAGCAGAGTCACAATCGAAGGAGACGCAACGGTGATCCTTCCCCTCATGGTTGCGTCATTACTCTAACTTGGCAAATCAGGAATGAAAAATCGATAAGGATGAAATGTTAAAAAGTTTAAATTCCCACGTAAGATTTCTCGTTGAGGCAATCTGAATGGAAATTGCTCCTAAGGATTTAGAAAGCAGCATCAGGAAGGCACGTGAGATAAGCTGGAGAAACTTCGGTCGGAAGATCCGTTTCTACGCTCCGAGCTTCACATATTACGGAAACAGATACTTCAAGCCTTCCCGCCACGGTTTCCCATCAATATCTATAACGGGAAAAGGATGCTCCCTGAACTGCAAACATTGCGGAGGCAAAATTCTCAAAACGATGATCCCCGCTGAAACGCCTGAAAGACTCGTGGAGACCCTTTATAGAATAAAGAACCAAGGCGCAGTCGGATGCCTCATAAGCGGAGGATGCCTCCCAAACGGATCCGTGCCAATAGACAGATTTGTCGGAGCCATCGCTGAAGCAAAAAAATTAGGATTAAAAGTCGTAGTGCATACTGGACTTGTAAACCTTGAGACTGCTGAGAAGCTGAAAGAAGCCGGGGTTGACGTCGTCTCCATCGACATCATAGGCTCAGAGGCGACCATAAAAGAGATCTACAATCTAGAAGCCTCAATTCAGGAGTATGAAAATTCTCTTGAGGCGCTCAGCAAGGTGGAGATACCTTTTACGCCGCACGTTCTCGTCGGGCTTCACTACGGCGAATTGAAAGGAGAGCTCAACGCATTAAGGATGATCTCGAAATATGACCCGTCAGCCCTGATAATCATTGTATTCTTCCCGATCAAGGGAACGATGATGGAGAATGTGAAGCCCCCATCTCCCCGGGACGTAGCGAAGGTTCTGGTTCAAGCCCGCTTCATGCTGCCTAAGGTTCCAATAGTCCTAGGATGCGCCAGACCGAAGGGGAAACACCGCATCCTGACAGATGTCTTAGCGGTTGAGACGGGAGTGAATGGAATCGCTTTCCCCGAAGCAAAGGCTATAGAGAAGGCATTAGAGCTCGGTTTGGATATCTCCTTTTCGCCTTTATGCTGCTCCCAGATCTACAGCGATATTTAAAGGCAAAACGAAAAAGCATGATTTAAAGCTTCTCAAGACGTCTCTTCCCTAAGCTGATAGGGGCCTTCACGAAACTCTTTATCTGCCTTTCGAGGACCACAAAGCATTCGCTTAGATTCCGCGCATCCTCCTTAGAGATTCCCACCTTCATAATCTCCTTCTCAAAGGACTTCCTCGCCTTTCTCACATTCCATTTTATGAAGACCCAAGCCGAAAGAAGACCGCCAATTATCTTAAGAATAGAGTATGTTATTCGCAGAACAGTTAAGACTCGCCCCATCTTTTAGGCCCCTTTAAACCTAAAAAGAAAAAGAGGGAGACGAGTGATCATCTACTTATTCTTCCCCGCCTGATTCCTCTGCTTTCTTTTTCTCGATCTTTTCCTTGATAGCCTCAGAGATCTTCTCCTTCAGCTCTTTTCCATGCTCCTTTGAGAATCCACCTTTCCGGCCTATCGCCTCCCTGAGCAAATCCCCAATATCAGTGAAAGTCTTGATATAGTCCTGGGTCATTTTGATTGCAACTTCGTCTGGAATCCCGCTTGCCTTCAATTCCTTATAGAAGTTTCCGGCTGCGGCGCCCATGTTTCTCCCTGCTTCAGCTGAAAAGATCGAACTGATTATTCCCCTTATCAAGGCGGGAATCTGCTCTGAAACCGTCTTCAGAACCTCTTGCAGTTCTTCCACATCGCTTTTCCCATTCATCTCTTCTTTTCACCTCTTCACCTTTATCTGTCAAATATATCATGTGGTCACAGATGTTAACGATTATGGGTAAAAGTGATCATTTTTCTGTTCATTCAACTAGCTCATATCTCTTCCCGAACCCCTCAACCAGACGTACTATGCCCTCATCTCTCAGGATTTGCAGCTTAGCCCTAACGGTTCTTCTTGAAGCTTTCCCCCTCATAGATCTGACTTCACGGGTTATCGCAGATATATTAAGCGGTCCTCTCAGCGCCAATGCCTGAATTATGCAACGTGAAATCTCGTCTCTTCGAATTCTTGAATGTTTCAAATATCTCTCCGCCGATTTCACCCTAGATAAGAGCTTCAAAGGTTCACCGTAAGCTCTCACACCCAAGTTTAAAAGTCTCAGAGACGATGAGAGATCTGTATATTCAGGATTCTCTAGAATGATCTTCTCTAGGATCTCAAGTCTCCGAAGTACAGAGTCAAGCTTCTCAATTATCTCCTCCAATTTGTCATCTGATTCTTTGCCACTCAAAACCTCCACGCCTAAGCAGATTACTACGTAAATAGTTTACTCTAACTTCTTTAAGAGATTTTATCTTTTAAAGGAGAAAATAAGGCAGATATTCGCGGCGGAGCAGAGAAATAATTCTTTTATCGTTTCTTCAGAAGATTACAAAGTCTTAACTTTCAAGGCGTTTCTTTTTGCTTTCCCTTTGTATTCCCGTGCAACGATCATCGTGGATGTTAACATTATACTCGGCATGTTTCTGAGATTCTCCGAAAGGAAATTCTCCAAGGTCTCAAGTTCATCGACCTTCACCTTCGCGATTATGTCAAACTCCCCGTAAACTATGCTTACATCCATAACTTCATCGAATTCCACTATCTTTTTGCAGATTTCCCTCTCGCTGCCTGAACTCACCTTCATCATCACATAAGCCTTGACTGCCATCAGATCACCTTCAGATCGACCTATAGGGATAAATCCAACGCCTAAATTTAATCCTTTCCTTTTTGAGGATTCGATTAAACGAATTCGATAGCATAATAGGCTGAATGTTCCAAATAATATTCGTATAATTTACCGTAAGAGGTGAATGACTAAAACTTTATAGGATGTCATCCTTTATTTAATGGGGAGGAAGCAGCTCTAAATGAATTATGAATTCATTGAACCTTTAGAAGAGAGGCCTAAAGTTAAGAAGAAAACATACTATAAAGTCTCAGTAGCTGAACGTATCTTGAATGAATTCAAAGAATCTGAAGCTAAATATGCAAAAGTTAACTTTGATAAACTTAAAGACTTTTATAAGTCTCCAGCCTTCGCCAGCAGAGCTATAGGTAGAGTATCTAAAAGATTAGGATTAAAAGATAAAATATCCGTGTATTCCGATGAAAACAATATTTATCTAGAGAAGCTTTAAAACAGATACATTTGTCTAGAAAAGATTTGAAAACGATTTATGTGAGATATTAATCCCTGAGGAGAGACATCAACGTTTAGTTGCAACCTGGATGTCTATTGTTGAATTTTACCTATGCGCAACCCTCTTATAGTAGTCTTAATTAAGATTACTAATGGGTGTTCCATTTGGGTAGGCTAGTAAACATCTCAGTGAAAGTTCCCGAAGAGATAAAGAGATTGATGAAAGAGGTAAATGTAAACTGGAGCGAGTTCCTCAGAAAGGCTGTGGAAGCCAAGATCAGGATGGAGATGGCTAAAGACGCTGTGAGAAGGTTAGATGAGATTCAAAAAAGAGCTGGGAAGGTGCCTACGGAGGAGATTGTGAAGTGGATACGGGAGGACAGAGAGAGAGGCCTAAAGTAGTCATCGACGCCAGTGTGGCAGCAAAATGGGTGGTTTCGGGGGAGCCATGGCAGGAAGAAGCAAGGATCCTCGAAGAGAAGATAGCGTTTGGAGAAGTGGAGGCGTATGCTCCACAACTTTTTCTTTACGAAGTGGCTTCAGTCATATTTAAGACGATACGTTCAGGCGTGTTAAAGATCAGCGATGGAATCGAAGCCTTAAACGCCATGGGGCAATTAGGTATCAAAATCCAGCCTGCCGCATGGAATGATCAAGCAGAAATTCTGAATATAGCAGTCATGACGAAGCTGACTGTGTATGACGCAGCTTATCTTCATCTTTCAAAGAAGATGAACGCTAAGCTCATTACAGCAGATAGCGAGCTGAAAAGAAGAGGGGAAAGCGTAGCTGCAATTCTTCTTCTGAAAGAACTAAAAATATAAATATGCTCAGAAATCCCAAAAAAGGTCAATCTATGATACGTTTGGGTCTTATATAAAAGAATATCTCTCTATTTTGCCTTTTTTTAATTTAATGATAATAGAAGATGATGTACGATGAGTTTTAGGATCAAGTCGGGAGAAAGATTTGTCTTCATAGGAGATAGCATAACTGATTGTGGAAGAAGAATGGAATTTGCGCCGTTAGGGAACGGCTATGTTTCCATGGTTGTAAATTTGGTGACAGCGAAGTATCCGGAGAGAAGAATCCGCTGGGTCAATAAGGGTATAAGCGGCGACACCGTGCAGGGACTCGTTGAAAGATGGACTGAGGATGTTGTGAATGAAGAGCCTGACTGGGTTTCAATCGCCATCGGCATCAACAACGTAGCCCGAGACAAACAATCCGGTAGAAACCTGAAGGAATGCCTACAAGATTTCAGAGATTCATACAAAACAATATTAGAGAGAACGAAAACGGAGACAGATGCAAAAATCGTCATGTCCGAGATCTTCTACCTTAAAGAAGAAGACGAGATCTCTAGAGACTTGAACGTTGACGCATACAACGAGATCATCCATCAACTAGCAACAGAACACCAAGCGATCCTCGTACCCCTCCAACAAACCTTCAAAAAAGCAAAAACGAAAAGACCGGACTATTCATGGACAAGAGGCGACGGCGTCCACCCCCTCCCAACCGGCCACACCCTAATAGCATTAACATTCCTAAACGCCATGAAATGGTAAAATACGCG
>PIYJ01000007.1 GCA_003601725.1 Candidatus Bathyarchaeota archaeon | reverse complement strand
GGATAACCAGCTCAGCGCCTTCGATCAGCCCGTAAGGCACAAGCTGGTAAACATCAGTCCAGTTCTTTTCATCTGTGAATGATGAGGGGCCCACCCAATGTAGGTCGCCTGCTTTATGATGAAGCGGGCCGAAGGTGTTTCTTAAGGAGCTGACAACATCTATTGAGAGCTCATTTTTACCTTTTTGAACATTCTTTGTGACATCAGCTTCAAGCGGCCGCCAGCAAATCGGTATTGGGTCTGAATCGTTAACTCTGACTAAGAAGAGGGTTCCTTTGGCTTCGGGTAGACGTATGATTATTTGTTCTCCCAGCTGCGGTTCATCATCGAGGTTAAAGATAGTCTCATATCGCATCGTCCCAGCGTAGAATGGATATCCCTGCTCGACCCAGCTGCCGTTCTTCAGCGTCTCAGGTTCCTTTGTGAGCACAAATTCGGTCTCCGAGGTTCTTTTAACTCCGAAGTCTCCGACTAGATAGAGATCTTCCACGGGGACCTCCCAGTTGAATATGGATGAAAGCTCAATGATGTTCTCGCCTATGATTATATGTTTAGATATATCGATCTTTCCGAATTGTTTATCCCAATGCCACTCCGATGTATCGGTTGAAACTTGAACTCCGTTAACCTTGACTTTCCATATCGGGGCTTTTTCGATCACGAGGAATACTTGTCTCGGCTTAACTTCTGATTTGAAGGATGCACGAAGCTTCAGCTCAAAGAGCCTAGAAGGCTTTATATTCTTCTCTTTCAAGACCCAAGGCTGAATTCCGAGAAATTCTTCCAGCCCTGATGCCCGCCAAGCTTCCCGTCGAATCTTCCAGATCGGCGTCTTCGGCTTCCACTCTTCATCGCCAAAGCAGTATTCACAGGAATCTATCACAAAGGAGTTTAGATGTAGACGTTTGAATCCCCATTCATCCGAGAGTTTCTTCACGTCTTCCTCCATCTTCCACGTAGGCAGCGGTCTCTCCGGGGCGGAAGGCTTAGAAGTATCTATCACGAAGACTCGGCTTCCCGCTGGATGAAGTGTGGTTTTTAGAAGAGTCTTCCCTTCTTGGGTTACAGCTTCAACTGAGGAGACCTCTCCGTTAAACAGGTTCCATTCAGTTACCTCTCCCTTCTGTGAAAACTTTATAGTCGCATTGTAGCTTTTTGTTCGGCTGGTATTTGCGAGGAAGTAAATGTGGCGTGGGCCTTCAGCTCGGTGATGGACGAGAATATCTTCAATCTCCCTTCCATCCTCATCGATGATGCTTACTGCCCTCTCGAGTATTTTATCTAAGGTATCAGCCAGCGCCTTTCGTTCGTTCTCCGTCTTTTCTACGTTAGGATGCGAAAGGATTTTCCGCCATCTTTCTTCATCCGGCTCAGCGTCGATTAGGCTTGGAGTTTCACCTACGAATATGACTTTTCCTCCAGCCTCCAGAAACTTTTCAAGCAAGCTTACTGTTTGTTTGAACCACGTTAATGAAGGTGGAACGATCACGATCTTGTATCGGCTCTCCTTCACAACGAATTCGTCGCCTTCGACGCGGCCGTGCTTGGAAATTATGATCTCATCCCCATAATCGAAGTCTCGATGCAATCCGAGAAGTATGCCTTGAAGCTTAAGTAGCTCCTCATTGTATGACCACAGCTCAGGATCCGGTTTCTCCGAGGATGGATTAAATGTTGCCCATGCGCTGCTTATCGGATGGAGAACAAGTATCTCGGTCTGAAATCTTCCCTGCGAGCAGATGTAACTTGCCCGGGCGAAGTAATCGTTGATGAGTCTGAAGTGCTCCCAATAGGGTTGATGATAACTGAATGTAGGCGGATAATCTCTCTTTGCATCTCCCTTCATTGTGTAGAGCACGAGATGGGGACAGAAGAATGTGATCCCTAAAGCCAGATGAAAGTCTCCAATCCATTTTTGATCCTCAAAGGTCATGCTGTGTCCGCTGCATCCGAAGATCTCTGAGAGAACCCGTGTACGGCCGAATTGATGAGCTACACTTGAACATTGCTTAAGGGTAAGAGGGTCATCGATGTTCCTTCCGAGATGATCAATTCCAAGAAGCTGCATGTATTCGTAATGAGGCATAGCAGCGCCGATTCGCCTAATCTGAATGTCAAGATTATCTTCGCACAGCATGTGTCCCGTTAGCTTTAACCCGTACTTTTCGCAGCGTTCTGCATAGGGTTTCGTATATGATTCGACGAATCGCAGCGTGACGGTTCTCCAAAAGTCATGGCGGAGCTTATAGTATCCCTCAACCTTAAAGTATAGAAGGGGCAGCTTGTCTAACAGATCATAACCATTCAGTTTCCTGAAGTAATCTGGGAGATCCCCGGTCCATGGGACATAATTTCCCATAGCGTAATTCGGCTCATCCGTGAATATCCCAGGCATGTACTCCCCGAAATCGTCTTTGAATTCCTTTGCATAAGCGTCAAGCGTCACCCTGAGAAATTCCTCGGTTGTCTTCGGATTTAGAAGATCTACATAGGTCTCCCCGTTGAACCAGTTACTGCGGCTTCTATCGATCTCAGCCTTGAAGATGTATAGACGGCCGTCTCCGCTGATCCATTCAGGCTTCGTTATCCGCTTAAATTTTTCTATTTCCTGAGAAGACGAAAAGGAGATCTCGAAGATTGCTTGAACGGATGGATCATTCAGCAGCCTACTTACGTCTTTAGTTTTTATCTCTTCAACCTTGAGAAAGCGCATGCGATATTCGTCGCTTTTGGCTGGAACAAAGCCTCCTGCGAATCCGCTTGGCCATTTATCTTCATCGTAAAGCCAAGATTCTAAATTCATCTTTCTTCCTTCTTCCAGGCAGGCACGTATGCAATTCATCCATTCATCTGACAGATACGATGTGACAAGCCCGACCCTTGAATGCATAAAGTATCCGCCGAATCCCTTCTCAGCGAATTCCCGTACTTGCCATCGAAGTTCTTCTTCGTCTAACCTGTCATTCCACGACCAGAAGGGGGAAGGCCTATAGATTTTGGATGGGTTCCTAAATTCTTCTTTATCCATGCGGATTCATCTCCATATGATTATTTAATGCTTGAAAGGCCTTAAATGACTTTCAAAATCCTGAAAAATCTAGATTCTTCTCATCCATTTATATGGATCTAAACTGTTAATTTCATTTAGACCCTGAAAGATGAAGCTTCCCTCCTTTAACGTCGTAAAGTCTGCCTTTTGCACCTGTCTTCCAAAATACAACGTGAATCCTTATTTAGGCAGATGTGCACATCGATGCATTTATTGTTACGCAGTTAAATTTCCGAGCTTCAGAGGACCAACCCTTCCACGTTTGAGACTGAAGGAGGACATTATCAAGATGGCGGAAAACACCGAGCTGCGTCTCCCAGTAATGTTCAGCGATGCGACTGATCCCTACCAGCCGCTGGAGAGAAAGTACGAAATCACCAGACGATGCTTAGAGATTCTGGCAGATCGAGACTTCCCACTTCTTATCGTTACTAAATCAGACTTGGTCACGAGGGACATAGACATTTTCAAGAGGACCAGAACAGTCGTTTCAATGACGATTACTACGCCTCGACGGGAAATAGCAGAGATAATTGAACCTTACGCTCCGCCGCCTCAATCCAGATTCTCCGCTCTACAGAAGATTGCGAATGAAGGAATACCCACAGTCGTAAGGATCGACCCGGTAATCCCAACGGTCAACACGAACGAGGATGACCTCGAAGCCATCATTTCAAAGTCAGCCGAGATAGGCGTAAAGCAGATAACCGCATCGACGCTTAAACCCGTTACGGGATTCTTCTCTACCTTGAAGAAGAGGTATCCGAAACTCTTCAGCAAGCTCAGTGAAGCCTATAGAGACGGCGAATGGATCTCAGGATACAAGTATCTACGCAAAGAGATGAGGCTTGAAATCCTCAAAAAGATACGAGAGAAAACCATGAAGTACGGACTTGCCTTCGCCACTTGCCGAGAAGGATTCCCGTGGCTTAATACTAATGTTTGCGACGGATCAGCATACTGCAGAAACACGCTGGAAAAATTCATGAAATAGAATAATTTGGGAAAATAAATGCTTGTTTTTTATGATTCATCGATGAATCTCTTCGCGTCTGGAATCTCCGGCGGCAAACCTCTTCTATTTCGTATCTCAGCAATAACCTCTTTAGCAAGGCTCTCAGGAACCTTTTCCCAATGGTCGAACTGGCTCTGCCAGAAAGCGTGACCTGAGGTTGCGGATCTAAGTTCAGCGGCCAACCCGAAAGTCTCCGCCACAGGGATATAACCATCCACAGCTAACAAGGCTCCTTTCTGCTCGGAAGCCAAGATTCTTCCACGCTTTCTCGTCAATAGACTGCTGACTTGACCAACCCACTGCGCTGGAACTGAGACTTGAATTCTATAGATGGGTTCCAGAAGTATAGGATTAGCTGTTAAGAACGAACCGAAGATCGCTCTTCGAATAGCAGGCATTATTTGAGCTGGCCCTCGGTGCACCGGATCCTCGTGGAGCTGAGCATCTATCAACTTAACTTTTACTCCTCTAATAGGCTCCTCGCATAGAGGCCCTGCTTGACATGCCCATCTGAACCCTGAGATCACCATGTCTCTGACATCCCGCATGTACTGAACTCCCTTTGTGAGATCTATCAGGATATTTCTGTGCTCTTCGAGGGCCCAGACGTTTCTCGCCTCATCAACCGGCCAGCCAGCTTTCTGATAGAGAACGTCTCCTATTCTTCTTCGACCCATAACTTCGTCTATCTCTCCAGATTCGATCATCTTGATTACTTCTTCTTCGAGAGGCTCAATTTGAACCCAGAACCTGTTATGCTTGTTCGGGCTCTTCGCTAATGCGATTGTTCCAGGCTTGCTAACGGTCTCTCTATAAACAACTATCGGCTTTGACGTTATGATATCAAGTCCAGGCGCATATTCCTTCATGAACTTGATAGCTATCTCTAGGTGAAGCTCCCCCATGCCGCTGAGGAGATACTCACCGGTCTCCTTGTTAATCGTCGTTACAAGGTTCGGATCGTCGATTGAAAGGCGGTTCATAACATCCACCAGCCGTGGTAGATCTTTAGGATGCTTCGGTTCAAGAGCTATCGTGACGACAGGTTCAGATACGTACGTAATCCTCTCGAAGGGCACCATGACATTTGAGAAACTCGCATCCACAAGCGTCTCTCCAGCTCTAGCCTGATCAAGCCCAAGGACCGCCGCAATGTTTCCTGCATCGAGGTGATCCACAACTTCCCTGAAGGCTCCCATATACATTGAGACTTGCTGCACTCGGTAGCCTTTCTTCGCGCCGACCAAATAGACCTGGTCTCCCTCTTTGAGGTCCCCTGAGAAGAGCCTTCCAGTTGAGACTATCCCGGCGTGAGGGTCAAGCTGAACGTTCGTTATGCACATGACGGTTGGGCCGTTGGAATCACAGTTCAGCATGGCTTGGCCTATCTCTGAATCTATTTCACCCTTCCATATCTTCGGTATTCTGTACTTTGAAGCTTCAATCGGGTTTGGAAGGTTATTCACGACCATCTCGAGGATTGCTTCGTGGAGGGGAACAATCTTCTGAAGTTCCTCATATCGGTTCTCTTGGTAGGCTTTGACAACGTCATCGAACATTATTCCCTTCCTCTTCGCGATGTCTATCGTGAATCCCCATCGATGAAGCGCAGAACCGAATGCCACGCTTCCCTTAGCTGCGTCGACCTTCCATTTCTTTTTGAATTCAGGCTCACCGTAAACATCTATCAAGTTGTTAAAGTCACGGATTATACGCATCAACTTCTTCTGCGTCTCTTCCGGAGTGAGCTTGAGCTCCTTGATCAATCTATCAATCTTGTTAATGAACAGGACCGGTTTCACCCTTTCATTCAAAGCCTGTCTGGTCACGGTCTCGGTTTGGACCATGACTTCCTCAACGGCGTCTACAACTACAACGGCGCCGTCAATCGCCCTTAAGGCTCGAGTAACCTTTCCTGTGAAGTCAACGTGACCAGGCGTGTCGATGAGGTTAATTATGTAGCTTTTTCCTTCCGTCTCATGCAGCAAGGAGATGTTCGCAGTCTTAATCGTTATTCCCCGTTTCTGCTCTTCCTCCAAGTAATCTAGAGCTCGGGCTTCCCCTGCTATCTTGGGCGATAAGAGCCCGGCCTCCGCTAGAAGACTATCCGTCATTGTAGTCTTTCCGTGATCTATATGGGCGATTATCCCTATGTCTCGAATGTTCTCCTTGTTTCTTAGGAGCTTCAATATACGTTCAGTGTGTCTGAATCTCGGCATTGGTTTCTCACTCCTTCACCGTTTTAAACATTCAAACATAAAGTTAACCTATTAACTTTGCTGAGGAATTCCTTCTTCAATCTACTTATACCTCGCACGTCTCTTCTGTCTCTTCTTCTTCTGGCGGCGTACCCTCTTCTTTTTCCACTTAGCACGCATCTTTACTCATCTTTTCATTGTGAATTTTACCTTAAATTTTAGACAGCCAAGATAGGCTGCTGCAAAACCTCGTTTTTCGAGGTTTTGAGAATCTCATGCTTCTACGCTTTTAAACCTTTTGGATCATCTTCATCAAGTTTAAGCTGCTTAATAGACTTTACGAATGGACGATAGGGAGCATCCAAGATTCTTTTAATCTTATAGGATGTTTTTCTGTTGATTCCTTTGACGGCTGATAATTCAGCAGCCGTCGCTGTGAAGACTCTGCGAACCGATTTAAACTCGCTTAGAAGCCTATCTGCAAGTTTAGGTCCTACACCGGGAAGGGACGCAACTATCTGAATCTGCATGTTCCCCGTATCATCAGATTTCGGCCTCGTCTTCACTAAGGGGCCTTTAAATCCCAAAGGCTTTTTTCTTCTCAGCGTATAGATGAGATTAGCTGTCTGCTCCACGTCAGGCGTAAAGAAGATTCTTAAATCGTAATCAAAAGCCAGAGTAGATATGGCGCCCCAAAATGCAGCCGGGGATATCTTGTTTTCTAGAACTGTAGAAACGTCTCCTTCAATTATTAAGATGGGGTTCTCATAAACTTCGCTTAACCTTTGAGCTTGGTTGAAAACCCGCCTAGAGAATATTGATCTTAAGAAATCTCGGATCTCCTTCCTTTCAATCGCATATCCAGGCAGTATGTAATCTCCAATCTCGAGCATTCTGAGATCAACGGTCATTCCGAGATCTCTTAAAAGTCTTGGAATTCCCGAAGGTCTTTCACGTTCATCTACTATAACGCGGTTCTTAGCTGACAAACAATCACGACCAGATGTTGAGGGAAACCGTGACATTCAAATCATGATTGTTACTTCTTATAAGTTCAATGATTATATCTGAAGAGATAAGATGGGAGAGAAAGGAACGATGAAAAGTCAGCTGCTCTGCATCCCCTGCACTGTTCGAACAGCATATGATATCGCCACCAAAGCTACGAGAGATAAAAAATTGCAGAGAAAGATAGTCTATGAAGCTTTAAGATGGCTAGCTGGGAAAAACGATTTATCAAAGGAGACGCCTCCTCGGCTTCACACTTACGTTCATAGATTAGCTTGCAAGATCAGCGGCAATGACGATCCCTTCAAAGAGCTGAAACGGAAATCCAACGAGATTGCCCTTAAGGTGACGCCTGTTCTGGAACGTGAATGTCAAAAAATGAGTTTCGAAGAAGCCTTCAGACTTGCAGTTTTAGGAACCATATGCGGCAACACGATAGACTTCGAAGTTGAGGGCCATGAATTCTCAATGAGCCGGCTTGAGGAACAGCTTATAAGATGTCTAAGCGGCAGCCTGGATATAGATGATGTCCCTAAGCTTATGGATATGCTTTCAAGATCAAAGGAGATTTTATATCTATTGGATAATGCAGGGGAAATAGTCTTCGACAAGTTTCTGATGCGAATGATCAAAGAGAAATATCCAGTGAAGATTTTTGCCGCCGTGAAGAGCGGTCCAGTCTTAAACGATGCTACTCTTGAGGATGCAGAACAGATCAGACTAGGAGAGCTAGCGGAAGTGATAACCACAGGTAACGATCACATAGGGATAAATCTCGAGGAGTCTTCGGAAGATTTTCTGCAGCATCTACGAGAAGCCGATCTGATAATCGCTAAGGGACAGGGAAACTATGAAAGTATAACTGAATTTGAAGATCTATTCTCTAAGCCAATCGTATATGTGCTTAGAGCAAAATGTACATTAGTCGCAGAGTCACTTGGCGTCCAACAATACGGAAATGTTGTTAAAGCGGTCATGTAACGGTCTTCTATAACTACTAATGTGACCTAGTTCTCTTTTCAGATCTGAATTCCGAATATCCTTCTTGCATTTTCAGTCGTTTCCTCTGAGATCTTCTTTTTCGTTTCACCTTTCAGCTCAGCCACGGCGGATAGACTCTTAAGTACATGTGCAGGTTCAGCCACTTCTCCACGGTACGAGACAGGCGAGTCAGTTTCCAAAAGAATATTTTCCACCGGCGTATTTCTGATCGCTGCTCTATGTTCTTTGCTGTAGTTTGCAGCGGGCGTAGCTGAGATGCAGTATCCGTGATCTAGAAGCTTCTTCAAGGCGTCTTGAGGTCCCGTGAACCAGTGAAAGACAGCCTTCTGAACCCCCACTTCTATCGTTATTTCTACGCAGTCCATCCATGCGCCTCTGCTGTGAATTGAGACGGGTTTCCCGTTCTCCTTTGCTATTTTAAGGAGGCTTCTGAAGAGTTCTCTCTGTTTTTCTTTCTTCTCAGGGTTCTTCCTAACTTCTCTGTACCAGTAATCCAGCCCTATTTCACCTATCGCCACGGCGCGATGCGCGTTTTCCTCGATGAATTTTAAATCTTCACTGAGATTTGAAGTCGCCATGCTCCAAGGATGTATCCCTATAGCCGGATAGATTTTAAGGCTCTCCGTCTCGTAACGCTGACTTTCATTCAAAGCCCAGAGGCTTGATTCTAGATCAGACCCCATCGTGATTATGGCTATTATTCCTTCCGCTTCTGCTCTTCGAATCGCCGCGTCGAGATTCTCTAAATCTTCAAGGTGAGCATGAGTATCCACCAATTTCATTTCGTGATCCCCTCAGGCAATTATGAAAAACGCTTCGCTTCATATCTTCAATAAAACGACAGTATTATACTTTTCATAATCTGAGAAGCAATGAAGAATGGTAATGCTGAAAACTGTTTATCCTTCTGCACGAAAGATTTTTAATCCCAATCGATTTTATCTTTTAGCCGGTGTTTACAATGAAGATTCTACACGAATTTGTTCCGACACGTAAATTTCTAAAAATGGCCGAAGAGACAAAGGATCTAGTCGACGGATGGAATGTCACCGATAGCGCTGCAGGCAGGCCTGCACCAAGCGGTACAGCTGTAAGCTGCGTATTAAAGACCAAATATCCAGATAAAATCGTGATCCCCGTGTTTGTTTTACGCTATAAGGGCCCAGTTGAAGTTGGAGGTTTAGCTCTAGCAGGGGATGCTGTGAAGCTTGATGGGCTTGTACTCACTATGGGTGACGTTCCTAAATACGGTGAGCCTATACATATGTTAAAGAACTCTGAGGAAGCCCGAGAGTTCTTACGTGAAAAGGTACGCATCAAAAATCTGAAGCTAGGCTGCCTTCTGACGGCGCGGCGATCTATTGAAGATGCGCTCGCTAGGGTAAGAGATGCTTGGGACTTTATCTTCTTCATGAGGCTTGAAGAGAAATCCTTACCTGCATTAGAACAGATAGCTGAAGAGTGTAAGCGTCTAGGTAAACCTGTTTATTCATACTTCGTTGTGGAGACGCCTAAAAACGCTGAGATTATAAAGATGATCGGGTGGCCAGTGACAGCAACCATGGAACACGTTGAAGAGTTTGCAGCTAAACTAGAAGGCGTCGTAGACGGGATAATAGCAACATGCGTTGGAGACTATAAAGGCGACAAAGAATTACTAGAAAGACTTCAAAAATTCAGAGAAAAATAAATCTGCAGACTTGGAATCCAGAGATGCAAGAAACGACAAATTTTTTTGTTAAAATCGTTGAAATTGTCTAATGAAAATATGTTTAAAACTTATTTAGATTTCAAATATCCTCCATAGTCTAGGGCGAATTGAATAGTACGTAGAAGCGGATACGTTTCAGGAATAGCTTTTTCCTCAACCTTAATTTTGCTGAATTTTATGGTTATTTTTTTATTAAATCTGGAATAAACATAACTTTGATGTCTGGACCTAAAGGGTCTTTCAATCTAGTGCTTCTCGGAAAACCTAATACCGCCACTTTATCTGGTTTAGACTCAACGAATGGAAATAGCATAGGAATATATTTTTCACCTAAGCTAAACTTCTTCTGAAAAATAGATCGCCGTTTTTCCCAACTTTCAGCACCCATTGAAGTCTCTATATGAACAATCTTCCTACTTACTGGATGAAATGCAACTATGTCTAGCTCCCCTTCATAACCACCCGTAGCTCTCTTGCCAACTTTAATGTCTCTCCTTACAAAATAACCTTGATACTCATACCATTCAGACACTAACTCTTCAAGAACATTCAAACCCCATCCTCTATAATTGACTTAAATTTAGCAGTATTAAAATAATTTATTTAAAATGAAACTTAATGTTCAAGCTAGTCCTCTCATATTTCAGCCTCTGTGGGAAAAAGAGGAAATAATTCTCCATAATGAAATTGAGTCGTATTATTGAAAATGATTTAAGCAATATTGGTATTAAGAAAAATAAGTGAGTGAATAGTTCATGTCAAGCATCGTTAAGGTTGGAGTTTTAAAGATAGGCTGCATAGGAACCCTGCCACTGTTGGATGTGATGCTTGATGAACGGGCTGACAGGCAAGATATAGACGTTAGGGTCATAGGCTCCGGAGTGAAGCTCGGAATTGATCAATGCAGAGAAGTCACCGATCTCATGATAAAGCAGAATCCAGATCTCGTGATTCTTATTGGTCCAGCTCAGGCAACGCAAGGACCAACAAAAGCGCGGAAGATGCTCAGTGAAGCCGAGCTGCCTACCATCATGATCTCTGACTCTCCCGCTAAGAGACTGGTCGATGAGATGGAAAAGGCTGGACTGGGATACATAATCGTTGAAGCCGACTCGATGATTGGAGCGAGGAGAGAATTTCTCGATCCAGTGGAGATGACTCTCTATAACTCCGATGTGATAAGAGTTCTCGCTGTGACTGGAGCCTTCAATATCGTTGTTGAAGCGATAGACGAGGCTATAGAATCTATCAAGCAAGGGGAAAAGCCGAAGCTGCCTCAGCTGATAATAGATGGAACTAAGGCCGTTGAAGCAGCCGGATTCACAAATCCATACGCGAAGGCTAAGGCTCTCGCCGCATATGAGATGGCGAGGCAAGTATCAAGACTAACGACTACAGCTTGCTTTAAGATCCATGATCCAAGCCTCTACATTCCCATGGTGGCAGCTGCACATGAGATTATGAGAACAGCAGCCAAACTAGCGGATGAAGCTAGGGAAATAGAGAAAAGCCAAGATAAGGTTCTTCGGAGACCACATTTCAAAAATGGAAAGATCGGGACAAAGAGAAGTTTAATGGAGAAGCCTCTTAAGGATATCTAATTTAGACGTTAAGATTTCATTATTCAGTAATCCTCGTCTAAAATTATTGTCATTTAGTGTTGATAGGCTTCTTTATCGATTAAGTCGGTGAGATGATCAAAAAGGTTCTTGAAACATCCCACAATACAACCAATCAAGACCTAAAAGCAAGATCTTTAGATCCCTTTTAACCTTTACAGCCGAAGAGATATATAAGCAGAGGCTTCTTTTTTCTTTAATTTAAGGTTATGAAAAGAAAGGGGTCACTTCTTTTAATTGCTGGGAGGAATCTAAATGTTTAATCGGTACATTCCGAATGCCACTGAAGAAAACAGGAAAAAGCTCGAAAAAACAATCGGTATCGAGAACGTTAAGGCGCTTTTTTCCGATATACCCCAAGAGATCCGTTTAAAAAAGCCTCTTCGCATACCTGGGCCTTTATCTGAACTCGACGTCAGGAGGAAGACGGAAGAAATCTTGAAAAAGAATCATTCAATTAAGGAGCTAACTTCTTTTCTCGGAGGCGGAATCTGGCCTCATCATGTACCTGCAGTGGTAGATGAGGTCTCTTCGAGAAGCGAATTCTTAACAAGCTATACTCCTTATCAACCAGAGATCAGCCAAGGGATTCTTCAAGCTCTTTTTGAGTATCAAAGCATGATATGCGAGCTCTTAGATATGGATGTTGCTAACTGTTCAATGTATGACTGGGCTACCTCTCTAGGAGAAGCAGCACGCATGGCCGCCCGCGTCACTCAACGAAGCAAATTTATAATTCCTCACTTCATCAGCCCTGAAAGGCTGGGGGTTCTCAAGGTCTACGCTGAGCCGGCTGGAATTGAAGTCATAGAGGTTAACCAAGATTTGCAGACTGGCCAGATCGATTTGGAAGACTTGAAAGAGAAAGTCTCAAAAGACGCTGCTGGAGTATACATTGAGAATCCCTCCTATCTGGGTTTTCTAATAGACTCTCCCGAAGCCATAGCTGAGATCGTTCACGACGCGGGAGGATTATTCATCGTCGGAGTTGACCCTACGTCTCTAGGTGTTTTAAGACCGCCGGGAAACTATGAAGCGGACATCGCCATAGGAGAAGGGCAGCCTCTAGGGAACTACATGAACGGCGGAGGTCCCCTTCTAGGAATATTTGCCTGTAAGGATGAGAAATCCCTTGTTAGGCAGATGCCGGGTAGAATCGTAGGGATGACTACTACTCGAGATGGGAAAGACCGTGCCTTCTGTTTGGTTCTTCAAACTAGAGAACAGCATATTCGTCGTCATAAAGCAACCTCCAATATATGCACTAACGAAGCATTATGTGCCTTAAGAGCGGCCGTTTACATGAGTCTCTTGGGACGGAAGGGATTCAGAGAGCTAGGTGAAATCATCTTGTCTAGAACTTATTATGCCATAAAGATGCTTTCAGAGATTGAAGATGTACGTGTCCCCTTCTTCGAGACGTATCACTTTAAAGAATTTACAGTAAATTTCGACGGAACTTCCAAGTCTCTTCAAGAGATCAAACGCGAATTGCTTAAGCATGGAATAGTCGGCGGTAAACCGTTGATCCGCGAATTCCCAGAGCTGGGGCAGACTACTCTTCTTTGCGTCACCGAGATGCATACTCTACAAGATATTGAAAGATTGCATAGGAGCCTAAAGGATATTTTGGAGGCTTGAACATGAAGAGTTTTCAACAGGCGAAATGGCCTGAACCAGTCATCTTTGAGATTGGAAGTAAAGGTAGGAGAGGCTACAGCCTTCCCGTGTTAGATGGAAACTTAAGATCGATGCTGAATGATCGATATTCCATACCTGAAAATCTAAAGAGAAAGGCTGATCCTGATCTACCTGAACTTTCAGAAGTCGAAGTAGCGAGACATTTTATTAGATTATCTCAGATGAATTTCGGAGTGGATAACGGTTTTTATCCTCTCGGCAGCTGCACTATGAAGTATAATCCGAAGATGAATGATGCAATAGCGGCCCTAGATGAGGTGCGTTGGATACATCCATACCAGCCTGAAGATACATTGCAAGGCATGTTAAAGATCATGTATAAGCTGGCTTCATGGCTGGCGGAGATCACGGGAATGAGCAGATTCTCGCTTCAGCCCGCTGCTGGAGCTAACGGAGAATTCACAGGCACTTTGATGATCAGAGCTTATCATGCATTCAATGGGGAACTGGAACAAAGAAGAGAGATCATAATTCCAGATTCTGCTCATGGAACTAACCCAGCAAGTGCTTCTATGGCCGGATTTGACGTGGTCATCGTGCCCACAGATGAGAATGGATGCGTGGATGTGGAAGCCTTAAAGGAAGCTGTATCCCCAAGGACCGCTGGGCTGATGTTGACGAATCCCAATACGCTTGGGATATTTGAGAATAAAATACTGGAGATTGAAAAGATAGTGCATGAAGCAGGGGGGCTTCTCTACTATGACGGGGCGAATTTAAATGCTATTCTTGGGAAGACCAGGCCGGGAGATATGGGGTTCGACATAGTACATCTTAATCTGCATAAAACTTTCTCAACTCCTCATGGGGGAGGAGGACCTGGAGCTGGACCTGTAGGGGTGAAGAAGCACCTTGAAGATTTTCTGCCTGTTCCTCTCGTTGAGTTTGACGGGGAACGTTACTACTTAGATTATGATGTTCCACACACCATTGGGAAGATTAAGGGGTTTTATGGAAATTTCGAAGTTCTCATTCGAGCTTTTGCATACATTCTCTCCATGGGGGCTGAAGGATTAGAGAAGATAGCTGAAATCTCGGTGTTAAACGCTAATTATCTTGCGAGTAGACTTTCAAAAATCCGGGGTTTTCATATCCCTTACGGTAAAGACAGGCCTGTGAAGCATGAATTTGTTCTCAGTTGTTCCCGCTTGAAGTCTGAGACGGGGATCTCTGCGAAGGATGTTGCGAAGAGAATGCTTGATTACGGCGTTCACGCTCCGACGGTCTATTTTCCCCTGATCGTTAAAGAGGCTTTGATGATTGAGCCTACGGAGACCGAGCCTATTGAGGAGATGGATAAGTTCATTGAGGTCTTAACTTCGATTTCCAAAGAAGCATATAATGATCCGGAAAAGATTTTGACTGCGCCTCATAACACATCAGTCAGTCTTGTAGACGAAGTTAAGGCTTCTCATCCTAGAACGCTCTGTCTCAGCTGGAGAATGTATAAAAAACGAATTGAAAAACTTCATTAAGCATTAGATCTCTGTTTTTCTCTTCCTTCCATATCTATTCTTGTCATAGAAAGGAAACTTAACGACTTCAGCTTCTGAGAGCCTTCCCCTTATTGATATATTGAGTTTTGTTCCAAGCGAGGCATACTTAGGAGGAATATAACCCATTGCTATGCCCGTTCTTAGTATTGGGGATAAAGTTCCGCTAGTTACGAACCCTATTTCCTCATTTTCCTTCAGTATCTTCATTCCCTTTCTAGGTATGCCCCTCCCAATCATCCTCAATCCTACTCGAGTCCTGCTTACTCCCTCCTTCATCTGCCTCAGAAGGACATCTTTCCCAATGAAGTCGCGCTCGTCAAACTTTACTCCAAAGTTTAATCCAGCCTCGATCGGCGTTGTCTCTTCGTCTAATTCGTTACCATAAAGGCAGAATCCTGCTTCCAGCCTTAAAGTATCTCTAGCAGCAAGTCCACAAGGCTCTATTTTGAACTCCTTTCCAGCTTCAAGAATAGCATTCCAGAGGTTCAATGCATCTTCTTCGCTGCAATCTTTGAAGATGAATATTTCAAACCCGTCTTCACCTGTATATCCCGTTCTAGAAACTAGAAATTTATCCCCGTCATGATGAAACCATGAGCATTGTAGATGTGAAAGCTTGTTTATATCTGAGCTAAAGATTTTTCGAAGAGTTTGAGGTGCCTTAGGTCCCTGAACCGCTATCATAGGCACTTTATCAGTTAAATCTTTTATCTCAACATCAAGACCATCTTTGTTTTTGTCGATCCACACGAGGTCTTTCTCTCTGTTCACGGCGTTAACAACCATGAAGAAGACGTTTTTATCTAACCTGAAAACAAGCACATCATCGATTACCCCTCCGAGATCGTTGCAAAAGAAGGCATGCTGGCACTCCATGATCTTTATGCGAGCACAATTATTTGTTAAGATCCTATTCAAAAGGAACGTAGCTTCAGAACCGGTTATAAGCAATCTTCCCATATGGGAAACGTCAAAGATTCCTACGTTGTTTCTGACGCTCATATGCTCCAGAAGAGGGCTCTTATACCAAAGGGGCATCTCGAATCCTGCATATTCGCCGAGGCGACCGTGCTCTTTATGGAAAATGAATAAAGGGGTTCGTCTCAATTTTCTAACCAGCAATACCTCATCAATACAGCGTTAAATTGAATCCTCTTCGCTTTTAAGCAGTTCTCTTATAAATTCTGCATATTGTTCTGATGTCATTAATGTTTTCAGTTCCTTCTCCAATGCTTGCGGCTTTATGATGACTATCCAGCCAGCATCGTATGGAGACTCATTTACAAGTTCGGGGGACTCCTCCAATTCTTCGTTGACTTTGATTATCTTACCTGAGAGAGGCGAATAAATCTCTGACACGGATTTGACGGATTCAACTGTTCCAATAGGCTCCATCTGAGCGACAGTTTTGCCTATTTCCGGCAAGTCGACATAGACGATTTCATGAAGACTTTTCTGAGCGTAGTCCGTTATTCCAATTTTGAAATGGTCGCCTTCCATCCTGGCCCACTCGTGTTCCTTTGTATAATATAGACCCGTAAGTATCTCATACTCACCAACCTTAATTATAGACATGAGACCAACACTCCTTACAGCAAGTTAGAGATACACAAGCTTAATCTTAAGTTTACGTTTAAACATCTTATCCGATTAAAAATTCTGACAAGTTCATTCAGCCAAGAAAATGATGCCTATTAGTCAGTGATTTCTCTTTTCTTCCCTGAAACCTTCTTTTCCAATTCATCTGGAATCTCTACGCATTTCGGCCCATTCTTTTAATCGCCATTCTTTATACGGTTCGCATGTGCTGGATGTTCTTCTAATAAGCAAATTGCCAAAGGCTCAGTTTTCTTATTTTTATTTATTTAGAAAAATCTTAAAAACCAGCATCAACGCATCTTGCTATTGTTGAAATTAAAAATCGGGAAGTCTAAGAAAATGACAAACAAATCATTCATTTATTATGACCTGAACAAGCAGATAAAAAGCACAGACATCAGCCTCATCTTTGAAGGGTGGAGCGGAGAAGATGAAAGGATTACAGTTTTAAGCCCGCACGATGATGACGCATTACTCGGCGCGGGATACCTCCTATTAGCGGCTATCTCAGAAGGCTGCGAACCATATGTTCTCATATTCTGCGATGGAAGGGGAGGATACAGCAACATAGAGGAAAAGGACAGAATAGTCTCCATTCGAAGAGAAGAGTCTACAAACGCCTATGAAAAAATCGGAATCAAGAAGGAGAACATAATACGATTTGATTACCCCGATTTCAGCCTCAAGCCGAATATCGGCTGGGTCCTCCCTGAAGGAAAAGAAGGGACAACTATCAGAACGATTAAGACGTTGAGGGAGATTAAACCTACGAGGCTTCTAATACCGAATGAGTATAGGGAAAATATGGACCATGAAGCCCTCTCTTACATAGGGACTTACGATGGGCCTCAGGTTGGAGACCCCATCTTGGCTGATGTAGGCAGGCCTTCTAGAATAAAAGGATTCCTGAAATACAGTGTGTGGGGAGACTTTTCTCCTGAGGATGCGTTATTAGCCGGTAGAGACCCCGCCTTAAGGGGAAACGTTGCGATTAAAGCTGGACGAGAAGTAGAAGAGAAGATTATTCAAGCTCTCAAAGAGTTTAAGTCTCAAGAGAGGATCATAGATCAATTGATAAAGAAACGATCGGAAAGGATCGTGAATGGCAGCTACATCGAGGTTTACTTAAAGTTTAATCCGAGACCAAGCATCGAATACGATGGATATAAAAAGAAAATTTTAGAGATAGACCGGAAATCATAAGATACCCGAAGAAATGTTAGATCTAGCTGCAATATTCGCATGTCCTTTTACTTGAATTCTCTGTAATAAGGATTAATATCGTCGCCGATGGGTTCAGTATTGCCTACTAGATGCTGCACATTCAACGGTATCTTGTTGTAAACTCCAACTTGTGAACCTTTCTTCCAAAAAGCATCCTCAACAACAGCATACAGAACTGGAAATATGGGTTTACCTCTCTCCTCAAAGCCTAGTAATGCCACATCAATCGCGAGGGCCACTTGTTTCCCCAAGGGATTTTCAGTATAAGGAGTTACAGCGCCATAGCCTTCTTGACATTCTGAGCATCCCATGTTATGGATGAAAGTATAAGGCTCATGCGGCGTGCAAAACTTTCCACTTTGAGTTTTCAGTTTAAGTCCTTCCAGAAACTTCTTTCCTTGCTGATCAATATAGTTTGACGGAAGATCTTCCGCAGAGGCTTTTTTGACTGCTTCCATAACTGTGACGTATAGGTCTTCAACTGCTTTAATGAATTCTTTCTGTTCAAGGCTCGGCTCCTCGCCAGCCCTAACTGTCCGCCTTATCACACCGTGGTAACCATTAAAGGTTGGACTTACCCCCAAAGAAACGATCTCACCCTTTCGGATCAATTTATTCGTAGCTGGCCCTATCACAGTGTAGCCTCTTTCACCTGACGTAACTATTGTGCAGAAACCTGTTCTCCCGGCGCCTAACGCCTTCATTATGAAATCTCCTACAGAGGCTACTTGAAGCTCAGTGAACCCCGGCATAGTGACGGCTAGCATCCCTCTTAAAGCCGCATCAGCAATCTTGTTGGCCTCCTGCATGATTGCTAATTCCGTATCTGATTTTTCATACTTTATTAGACGCAGAACTTCAGGGTCGAAGAACACATTTTCTTTACCGAAATGAGACTCTAGCATGGATAACTGAGCGTAAGGTAGAATCTCCGCAGATGAAGCTATGGCTACTTTACTTCCATGCTTGGGTATGCTCATTCGACTTAAGACTTGATTGAGGCTCACAAATTTAGCCCATCTATACTCTTCATCGGAAATCTGAAACTCTCTAAGCAGAGCTATATCCGCACCTGATCTCTCCGCGGCTTCTTCAAGGACATGACCGCCTTCTGATCCCGCAAGGATAACTGGTTTCCCCTCAATGGGCAATATGACGCTGTACCGTTCAATCATAGGGTCGAAGGCCCCGGTCAGCCAAGCAGCGTCGCTCCTATCTAATTCGCTCCCACAAACATACAATAGGTCATAGCCCTTTAACGCCATAGAGTCTTGGACTTTCCTCCATCTCTGCTCATATTCTTTACGTGAGATTTGAATAGACTTGTCAATGGAAGGAAGAGTCTCCTCAACGATCTCTCCAGCTATTTTACCTAGATCCTTAACTTCTAAGTTCAACACAATTAGCTCCCTAACCCTTCTCTAAATAAAAAAGAGAGATCCCTTATTAAAGACCCACGCTGAATCGTTTATTTCAGGTTCAAGCAAAAAGAATTTGATCTTAATCTTAAAGGAATACATAACGATGAGCATTTATGGAATGAAAAGACTCTTAACCGTGTTTAAGATTAAACCATTCAGAAGGCCACTAAATGTCAGACTCGAAGTTTAGGTTTAAGCTTCACATAATCGACGACAGTTTACCCGCCGTTGCAGGATGGGCGCAGACAGCTCTTGCAGATCTCGACGGCGACGACAAGTTAGAGTACATGATTGGCAGGCGATTTGGCAAGATATACTGGTATGATTATAACTCGACTGACCGCTGGAAGCGTCATTTACTAGGCGAATTCTCCCCGTCAGATGTAGGCGGATGCGCAATGGACGTTGATGGCGATGGCTTAATAGACTTCATTACAGGCGGAGCTTGGTATCGTAATCCTGGAAGTTTAAACCGCCCCTTTGAAAGGATAGTTTTCGATCCAAGCCTGGACTCTATTCACGACATCACCACTGCAGATATAGATGAAGATGGAGAGAAAGAAGTATTAACGATGTCTGATCGAAACGATCTACGCTGGTATGATATCCCTGAAGATCCAAGAACCCCCTGGATTCCACGAACCATCAGCTCAGCGGTTCACGCCGGGCTTGCTGTTGGAGACATAGATGGCGATGGAGATTTAGACGTCGTGCGTAGCAACGTTTGGTTTGAGAATACGAGGGGAGACGGTTCCAAGTGGGTTCAGCATCCAATCCCGATTGAAGCAACACCTCCGCCGCCTAATCTTCCATTCGCTGTTAATGCTACTAAGTGCGTGGTCTGCGATATTAATCAGGACGGGAAGAACGACATAGTCTTCACGGATGCTGAAACTCCTGGGGGGAAGGTTTGGTGGATGGAGAATCTCGACGGGTATGGATTGACTTGGAGAATACATGTGATATACGGCGGCGATGAACATAAGAGGGGGGCTTTCCACAGCCTGTTCGTGGGAGACCTCGATGGAGACGGAGATCTAGATGTCTTCTCCTGTGAGATGGAGGCTGTTCTGGGCGATAAGAATCCCCGCTGGTACATATGGGAAAACGTGGATGGAAAGGGAGAATCATGGCAGGAACACGTTATTCTCGATGCTAATCTAGGTGGACATGAGGCTGTTGTCGGCGACGTGACTGGTAATGGGCTTTTAGATATAATAGGTAAACCATGGGCTCCGAGGAGAGAGAACTCGCTGGATGGTAGAATGTTCATAGTATTCCTCGAGAATATATCCGACATGTAACTCAGCGTATACCTAATAGCCCAGCAAAGATAGTCTTCTTCTTTTCTTGTTTACTCCTTTAGCTTTACATGCGTCTTCTTGAATAGATAAATGCACGCTAGGATCACGATGGCGGCCAAAATTAGAATTAATAGGGCGTCCAAATAGGCTTTCTCTATTCCCATCGTTTCTACATGCTTCGCTGCGAGTTCACCGAGATAGGAATAAAAGAACACTCTTGGAAGCATACCTACGAGTGTTGCTATGATGAAACTTTTGAAACTCATCGCCGTCAATCCCGCCCCGTAGGAAACCGCATCAACGGGAATTAACGGAATCAGCCGAGCGAAGAAGACAGCCCATAATCCATACTTCTTAAACCAATTATCCGCAAAATCTAACCCTTTTTTGCTGAGGATCCTCATAACCAGAGATCTTCCACCCTTTCTGGATATAAAAAAGCACAACGTAGCGCCGATGCATCCGGCAATCTCACCTACGATGCTTGCGACTAAAAACCCGAACATTGCCCCTCCAGCCATCATTACAACTTCCCCTGGAATCGGGGCGACAACGGCCTGTAAAATCATAGATATGAAAAAGCCAAGAATCCCGTAGCTTCCAATGATCGAATTCAAAAATTGCATTAATCCTTCAATGAAAGACATCTTTTTCCTCGTTTCACAGACGTTTTAAGTTTCTTAATAACCCGGGGAGAATTTAAATCCTTTTTGGAAAAGAATCATTTATCACATTAATGCAGCCGCATTCAATCTTACTGTTTTTTCTTAAATCTAGGCGCAGGGAAAAATTTAAGAGTTCTTTTCTGAGTATTAGGGCTAATATTAGGTGATGAGGCCCACCTTTACCGTCTGAGGCTTCATGTCTCAGGCTGATGGCTTCTACCATTTAAACCGCTGATGAGTGAGGTGGGATCATCCTATCGCGGATTAAGATCGAGGATATAGTCGATGAGAAATCTATTGCGAGGTATATACAGCAGAGACAGAACGTGGACGGCGGCTACACCTTTTGTCAAGGAGCAGAATCTAATGCCCAAGACACCTTTTACGCGATAGAAACACTAAACATTCTTCAAGTTCCTCCTAGAAACGTGGATAGAACCATAAAATTCATGCGGGGCCTTCAACATTCAGATGGCAGCTTCGACTCGGTCCAAGTTGCCTATTATGTTACCGCAGTTTTATCCCGTCTCAGAGCTGAACTTACAAAACCAATAAATAGCTTCTTAGAATCGTTAAGAGCCTTAATCGAAAAGTTCGAAAACCAAGATGTATACATAGAGGCAGCTTCAGAATTTGAGACTTTGTATTATGCGGTTGAACTAATAAAAAGGCACGGCTCATTACAAAGTATAGTTCAACTTCAAAAGCAGATTTCCAAGCTACAAGATAATGACGGAAGCTTTGGGAACAAAAGGTTTTCCAGAATTGCCTCCACATTCTACGCGTTGAAGATTTTGAAGCTTCTAGGATACGATATTAGGAAGCTGCACGGCGTTTTACGATGGATCAGACGATGCGAAGTTCCAAATGGAGGGTTCACCGCAGAACCTGAGGCATCCTCCGAATATATGGTCATGGAAGACTTGTATTATGGGGTTAAGGCGCTCGAAATCTTGAATGAAAGATGTAGATATCCCAGAGAAAACCTGAAGTTAATCGCAAAGCTCCAGAATTCGAATGGAGGCTTCCGCAGATCATCTTAATGGTGGAGATAAGACGCCTCAAACTGGTGGAGCGTTACCCTTTAGGAGTTCATTAGAAAACAGATCTGGGAGTTTAGAACAGACTTGGAAATGATGCTTAAGCTAAGGACGAGGAGAAAATTGATGCTTGGTAATGGTTTTCATCGATGTGATCTCCCTTTTTGTCAATATTGCGCAGGTTAGGAGACAGAAATAGTTCGATTGGGGATAAAAACCGATTTTAAACGTCATCTCAAAAATTTATTTTCTTTTCTAGTCATTTTTTACATCTTTTAAGCATTCACAAGATTTATATAGCTCTCATGAATTGTATGCGCCATGCT
>PIYJ01000075.1 GCA_003601725.1 Candidatus Bathyarchaeota archaeon | reverse complement strand
AATTGTAGCTAGAAGAGTTGAGATTCCGGAAGGCGTGACGGTAAATATAGACGGAAAGAGAGTTGAAGTCATCGGGGAAAAGGGCCGTCTAGTTAGGGATTTTTCTAACTCCCCTATTTCCATAGAGATTGAAAATAATCAGATTATAGTCTCAACCGATGATACTCATCGTAAGGCAATCGCGATGGTGGGCACAGTATGCTCCCATATCAACAACATGATGAAGGGAGTATCGAAAGGATTCACATATAAACTTAAAATCGTGTATGCTCATTTCCCGATATCCGTAAAGGTTGAAGGAGACAAGATTCTAATCGAGAATTTCCTAGGCGAGAGAAACCCAAGAGTAGCCAAGATAGTCGGCGATGTGAAAGTAATCATAAAAAAGGACGATATTCTCGTTCAAGGCATAAACATCGAAGAGGTCGGCCAGACAGCAGCCAACATTGAACAGGCGACGAAGATAAAGAAGAAGGATCCGCGGAAGTTCCTCGACGGCATATACGTCTACGAGAAACATGAGGGATTTGAAGAATGAGCGGAGACATAGAATCAAGGAAAAAATTGGTTGCAAAAAGAGAGAAAGAAAAAAAGAAGAAGCCTAAATTTGTACGACAGGAGAGCTGGCGATATAAAAGGCTCAAAGAAAACTGGAGGAGACCTCGCGGCTTAGATAATAAGGTACGTAAACGAGTAAAGGGTTGGCCTGCGTCTCCCAATACTGGATATCGTGGGCCGAAGGAATCCAGAGGATTACATCCATCCGCATTTAAAGAGGTAAGAGTATTTAACTTGGATGATCTTAACAAAATCAATCCTGAGCTTGAAGCGATCCGAATAGCGGCTTCCGTGGGGAACAGGAAAAGAGCTGAGATAATCAGGGAAGCTAGAGAAAGAGGAATCCACGTTCTGAATCCTAGAGAATTTAGAGAACTTGAAGAGCCAATTGCTGAAAAGGGCACATAGATAGATTTCTCAACTGTATGGAGGGTCAAGTTTGGATTTGAAGAGTCAACGTAGAATGGCTGCGGAGATCCTTAAAGTAGGCAAAAGTAGGGTTTGGATCGATCCGGAAAGGGCGGAGGATGTTGAGTTAGCGATCTCAAGAGAGGAGATTAGACGGCTTATCCATGAAAAAGCTATTCGAAAGCTCTCTGAAAAGGGGATTAGCCGCGGTAGAACCCGCATGCTTCATGAGAAAAGAAAGAAGGGCAGAAGAAGAGGACATGGAAGCCGCCAGGGACCTAAAGGGGCAAGATTCCCAAGGAAGAAAGCATGGATTATCCGTATAAGAGCCCAGCGAAGGAGACTGCGTGAACTTAGGGATAAACATATAATCACTGAAAGCGTCTATCGAAGGCTCTACATTATGGCTGGAAGCGGGGTTTTCCGTTCCGTCTCCGCTCTTGAACGATACATGGATGCACATAACCTCAGGAGAAGAAGATAATGGCGAAGGGTCCTTCATATAACGTGCCTTATCGCAGAAGAAGAGAAGGCAAAACGAATTACCGCCGAAGGAAGAACCTTATCCTATCTGGTCTTCCAAGACTCGTCGCGCGGAAAACCAATAAACACATAATAGCACAGATGATTGAAGCCTCAGTCGAAAGCGATAAAGTTTTAGCCTCAGCGCACTCAAGCGAACTAAGAAAGAAGTACGGCTGGCTTGGAAGTTTAAAGAGTCTCCCCGCCGCGTATCTGACCGGCCTTCTCTGCGGATATAGAGCATTGAAAAAAGGCATAAAGAAAGCGGTTCTAGACATAGGGTTACAGACCCCCTCGAAAGGTGCACGGGTATTCGCCGTTTTAAAAGGCTGCCTCGATGCAGGCGTCGAGATTCCCCACAGCGAGGATGTTCTTCCAGACGAAGATCGAATTAAAGGTCAACATATAAGCGACTATGCTGAGATGTTGTCTTCTACCCCTGAAGTCTACTCGATGAGATTCTCAGCCTATCTATCCCGCGGTCTCTCTCCAGAAAAAATTGTGGATCATTTCTCTACAGTCATGGAGAAGATTAAGGCGGAATCTGAAAAATAGAATCGTCCAAAGGGTCCTTCGAAGCGAAATTTTGATTTTTTGGATTTCTACTTGAATTTTATCTTAACGTAGTAAAGGTTTCCTTCAATTCTATACTGCATCGGATAGCCTGACTTCTTAAAGATATGCATCATTCTATTGTTATCCATCATTACCCAAGCTGTGAATCCGGCTAATCCACGCTTCTTCGCTATTTCACATAGATAATTAAAGAGAATTGTGCCTAAGCCTTTATTTTGCCAGTCATCTCTAACAACCAAGGCAACCTCCGCGAAATCTGTATTCGGCACTCGGGAGTAGCTGCCAATCGCGATTATGCTTTCGCTTTCGCCTTCCCGCACCGTTCCCACGATCACCATCTCATTATTATAGTCAACAATAACGTATGGCCAGATACGCTTGAGAGGCATAACCTTAAGAGACCCTAGATATCTTTTAACCACGGACCCCTTTGAAAGGGAATAGAAGAGATCCTGCTTCATCGTAGCATCAGAAGGCTTTATCGGACGTAGAAGAACCTCGCTTCCATCCTTCAAGACGACGTATCTCTTCAGTTCTTCGGGATATTCGATCTCTGGGAACGGCAGAACCTCTTGGGGGACATAATGATGCTGCTTCGCCCATTCAAGAAGATCATTTCGAACCTTCGGATGAGCTATATTAATCAGAGATAAGGCCCTCTCCTTTATGGTCTTCCCACGGAGAGATGCCACTCCATACTCGGTCACAACGTAGTCTACATCGCCTCTTGTAAGGACAACTCCCGCTCCTGAGCTTAGAAGTGAACGTATCCTCGAGATTTTGCCGTTCTTAGCTGTGGAGGGAATGACTGTTATGGCCTTTCCACCCTTAGAAAGCATGGCCCCCCTCATGAAGTCAGCCTGTCCACCTAAGCCGCTGTAGAATCTGTAGCCCAGCGAATCTGCGCAGACCTGTCCGGTTAAGTCTACTTCTAAGGCTTGATTTATCGCAACCATCTTTTCATGCTGGCTGATCACGACCGGATTATTCACGTAGTCAGACTCATAAAATTCAACCATGGGGTTATTATCGATGAAATCGTAAAGCCGACGCGTCCCCATAGCGAAGGAGGCAATGATCTTCCCTCGGTTTATAGTCTTCTTGGCACATGTCACTACGCCTTCCTCAACCAAGTCGACGACGCCTTCGGTTAGAAGCTCCGTATGAATCCCTAAGTCTTTCTTGTCAATCAAAGCATCTAAGACGGAATCCGGGATGCTTCCAATACCTATTTGGAGAGTTGATTCGTCATCAATGAGCTCCGCCACGTACCTTGCGATTCTCTCGGAGACTATATCCTTCTCGGGTCTTGGAAGCTCAAGAATAGGCTCATCATGTTCCACGACGACGTCGATATTGCTGATGTGGATGAAGCTGTCTCCTAAGACACGCGGCATCTGCCGATTTACCTGCGCAATAACTAGCTTAGCTTTCTCCGCAGCTGTCTTCGTGATCTCAACTGAGACGCCTAAACTGCAGAATCCATGCTCATCGGGCGGCGTCACCTGTATTAAAGCAACGTCAATCGGGATCATCCCCCTTGATATTAGACGTGGAAGCTCGGATAGGAAGACAGGAGTATAATCCGCCCTTCCCTCAGCGACTGCTTGACGGGTGTTGATTCCGACGAAAAACGCGTTTAGACGAAACCTATCAGAATATCTCGGCTTAGCATAGGGAGCGACGCCCAAAGTGTGCACGTGTAATATCTCGTTATCGGCGAGATGACTAGCTTTTTCCACGAGTCCCCTCACGAGATATTGAGGTTCACCACAAGCGGAGCCGATGAAGATGTGATCTCCTGTCTTAATAAATCCAAGCGCCTCTTCTAGGCTGGATTTCTTGTCGTCGTAGCTTCTCTTACGTAACTCTTCGTTTCTGTGCATCTAAGAGCCTCTCGCATGAATTTTCAGAATGCCAAATGATATGTGGAGTCTTATACGTAAAGAGCTATACATAAATATTGAGGACTCTCTTCTTAACGAGAGCAGAGCACATGTCTGAAAAGGAACCTTCTAGGGGCGGACGTATGAAGCTCGAAGCCTTCTTTAAGCCGAGATCCATCGCAGTTATCGGGGCGAGCAGAGAGAAAGAGAAAGTGGGACATAGAATCTTCAAAAATCTCATAGATTACGGATTCCAGGGAGATCTTTACCCAATCAATCCTCACGCAGAAGAGATACTTGGATTCAAATGCTACAAAAGCGTCCTCGAGGTGCCTTCGGAGATAGATCTCTCAGTGATCGCTGTTCCAGCGAAGATCGTGCCCTCAGTAGCAGAGCAATGCGGCATTAAAGGCGTAAAAGGGATAATAGTCATCTCCGCCGGGTTCAGCGAGACAGGTAGGGAGGGAACACGGCTTGAAAGAAAGCTTCTAAGCATATGTCGAAAATATGGCATGCTCATGCAGGGACCGAACTGCTTAGGTATTATTAATACTGCAAGTCGGATGAATGCTTCCTTCGCCGCTGCGAATCCTCCGATGGGGAGGATAGCTTTCGTCTCGCAGAGCGGCGCCCTCGGGAGCACGATTCTTAATTGGGCTATTCGCAATGATGTAGGCTTCTCATCGTTTATAAGCCTGGGAAATGAAGCTGATCTGAGTGCAGCTGATTTCTTAGAGGCATTAGGCGAGGATCCACAGACAAGAGTTATCGGTTTATACATTGAAGGAGTGAAGAATGGAAGCCGCTTCGTAGAGGTAGCTGAAAAATTAACGAAGAAAAAACCTGTGATCGCCTTAAAAGCGGGAACCACAGATGTCGGAATGAGAGCCGTCTCATCTCATACAGGGTCTCTAGCAGGCTCAGATGTCGCATTCTCAGCTGCCTTCAAGAAAACCGGCATCCTCCGAGTTAACACTTTAGAGGAGCTCTTCAATCTCGTCTTGGCCTTTGAAGAGCAGCCTCTTCCAAAGGGGAAGCGTGTGCTGATAGTGACAAACGGCGGCGGACCTGGCATACTTGCCGCTGATGCTTGTGAGAAGAGAGGACTAGAGCTTCCTTTGCTGGAGCAACAGATCAGAGAGAAACTTCAGAGATCGTTGCCTCCTCACGCCAGCGTCAACAATCCAGTAGACGTTTTAGGAGATGCAGATGAGACCCGTTACAGAACCGCATTGGATGCAGGGTTAAAAAGTTCGCAGGTAGACGGAATAATCGTCATCTTAACTCCGCAGGCTATGACCCCCGTGGAGAAGGTTGCCCAGGCGATTGCGGAATCTCAAAGGAAAGCTGAAAAACCCGTAATAGCCGCATTTATGGGCATCGAAGATGACTCTCCAGCGATTGAGATACTGCGGAAGAGAGGGATACCTAACTATGGATTTCCAGAGGCAGCGGCTTATGTGCTCAGCAGGATGTATGAGTATTTGCTTGTAGCCTCGTCGTCAAGAGAAAAACCGTCAGAATTTCCCGGGATAGATTATGACGGAATCAAGAAGATAATCGATAAGGTTCGCCTCGACGATAGATTAAATCTCACGGTTGAAGAGGCTTTTCAAATAGGTGAAGCAGCCGGGATTCCCACGCCTCCAGCGAAGATAGCCAAGTCAAGAAGGGAAGCTGGAGAGATAGCTGATTCGATTGGGTACCCCGTGGTTATGAAGATAGTCTCCTCTGAGATTCTTCATAAGACCGATGTCGGCGGAGTAATCCTGAACATTCAGTCGCGTAAAGAGGCAGAACGAAAATATGATGAAATCTTAAGAAAGATCCATCTGTTTATGCCTCGGGCGAGAATCTCTGGGGTTCTGATTCAAAAGATGGCCCCTGAAGGGAAAGAAGTCATAGTGGGCGCCGTAAGAGACAGGCAGTTCGGCCCGTTGATGATGTTTGGTTTAGGAGGCATTTATGTCAATTTTCTACGGGACGTTTCGTATCGTCTCTGCCCTCTCACTCGGACTGAAGCTGAAGAGATGATTCAGGAGACTAAGGCTTACACTCTGCTTAGAGGAGTAAGAGGTGAACCGCCTTCAGACATAAACTCCGTGATAGATATAATTCTGAAGATTTCACAGATTATGAATCGCTTCAGGGAGATAACGGAGATGGAGATCAACCCCCTCTTTGTCTATGAGAAAGGGAAGGGATGCGCTGCAGTAGATATAAGAATCACGCTTTCAAAGTAGAATGTGAAGAGAAGGAAGAAGAAAAATGGCGAGAAAAGCGGTATATATAGCCTCAACTGAGGAATACGCTGGAAAAAGCATAGTGGCGGTGGCTTTAGCTTTAACTGCGAGAGAATTAGGCAAAAGAGTAGGATACTTCAAACCCATCGGCATCGAATCCGCCTGGGACCTCAAGGAAAAGATCTTAGATGAAGACGTCGAATCTATGATGAAACTCTTAAAGCTGGAAGGAGACCCCGGATCTACTCTCCAATAACCCTGAGAAGAGAGATCTTCTTGGAGGACTTTACCACGTGTGATTCTTCAAAGATCATCGATGAAATACTTTCAGCTTATGAAGAAGCCAGCAAAGAAAGAGAGATAATGCTGATTGAAGGAGCATCAACTTTATCTTCAGGGACATTTCTAAACTGCTCCGTTCCCCATCTAGCCTCAAAACTCAACGCTCAAATCCTTCTAATCTCCAGATTCAAGAATGATCACATAATTGATGAGATTCTTCAGGCTCGCGATTACGCTTCAAAATGGAACATGCAGATCTCAGGGGTGATAATTAACCGGGTGCCAGAAGGCAGAATGGAAAGAGCAAAACGGATAATTAAGCCGTTCCTCGAAAAGAACGGCATCAAAGTCTTAGGGATCATTCCTGAAGACGTGATATTAGGCGCCATCACTGTGAGGGAGATCCATGAAGCCGTGGGGGGAAACGTGCTTGCCGGTGAGGAGGGAATGGATAAACTGGTTGAGACTGTTCTGGTGGGGGCGATGACGCCGGAGAGCGCGATGAGATACTTCCAGAAGGCTAAGAATGAGCTTGTGATCACTGGGGGAGACAGAACCGACATAGTCTTCGCAGCTTTGGAGGCGGGAGCAAG
>PIYJ01000074.1 GCA_003601725.1 Candidatus Bathyarchaeota archaeon | reverse complement strand
CTTCTTATTGCGATTTCCGCGGCTAGAACCATCGGCTCCCATGTCTCGTTCACTGGCGGCGCATAGCATGTGTCGGCTTTAGCTAGCTCCCGCACTGTCATCTGCTTCTGTATAGCGAAGGATAGAGCGTTTATCCGCTGGGTTACTTCTTCCCCTCCAACTATCTGCCCGCCGACTATTCTTTCAGTATCCTTATCAACTATGATCTTCACTCTGACTGGTTTACCCCCGGGGTAATAGTCAGCCCTTGTCTTCGAAGTTATGGTTCCAGCCACAGTTTCAATTCCAGCACGGCTAGCCGCGAATCCCGTCAGCCCAGTTGCACCTATCTCCAAGTCGAAGAGCTTCGTGACGCATGAGCCGAGGCATCCCATAAAGACTGAGTACCCGCCAGCAGCATTAATACCAGCGACTTTCCCTTGCCTCACAGCCGTAGTGCCGAGTTGACTGAGCATCGGTCTCTTAGTGATGAGATTCACGGATTCAGCGCAGTCACCAGCAGCATATACATCTTTCACGCTTGTCTCCATCCTCATGTTCGTCTTTATCCCGCGGGTCTCCCCGATCGCTATGCCTGCTTCTTTTGCGAGTTGAACGTTAGGCCTTACGCCTGTTGCTACGATGACGAGGTCCGCTGGGATCTCCTCCCCGGCGACTGAGACCCCGCTTACATGGTCGTCTCCAAGAATCTCATCGACTCCCTTACCTGTTACGACTTTAAGCCCTTTCTCTTCAAGATGCTTTTGAACTAATCTGGCCGTATCTTTGTCCAACATTGCTGGGCAGACTTGGGGGAGAAGCTCCACGACTGTCGTCTTTAATCCGCGTTCAACAAATGAGACAGCAGCTTCTAAGCCTATTAGTCCGGCTCCTATGACCACTGCGGATTTTGCCTTTTCTAAAGCTTGATTGATTCTTTTTCCATCTTCAAGTGTTCTGAGGGGGAATACGCCTTTCTTTTCCCTTCCCTTTATCGGCGGGACGAAAGGGTAGGCTCCCGTTGCGAGGATTAAACTGTCGTATTGAAGGATCTCGCTTTTCCCATTTTTATCCTCGATCTCCACAGTCTTATCTTCAACGTTGATCTTTTTTGCCGTTGTTTCCAGTCTGAGGTCTATCTTCATCATTTGATAGTAGGAAGGTGGAAAGACGATTAGGTCTTCAAAGCTGGATATGTGCCTCCCGAGGACGAAGGGAATCCCGCATGGAGAGTATCCTGCGACCTTCTGATTTGTGATAACCGTGATCTCCGCGGATCTATCTGTCTTTCTTGCAGCCGAAGCAGCATCCGTTCCAGCTGCATGTGCGCCTATTATTATGATCTTTCTAGCCATCTGAGGTGCCTCTCGTTATTTCTAAATCATACATCGATTCCGCCATATAACATCTTCTAAGAGGGCGATATCTCAACAAGACGGTTTTTCTTAATAAATTTTATAAAATTTATAAATTTTTTAACGCTCAAGCAGTCCCTGATTAAAAAATGAGACCATACAAAAGAAGCGTCTCAGCTTTGAATTCTTCTGCTCATTATATACGCGTTTTCTCCATCAGCGTAATATCCTCTGATCGTCCTCTGAATCTCAAAACCAACTTTCTTATACAATCTTATCGCAGGCTCGTTGCTCACGCGAACCTCTAGATAGCAGATCTTAGCATTATAAAATTTCGTCATGGTCTCTAAGGCTTTTTCAATCAATGCCCGCCCTAAACCCTTCCTCTGATGCTCTGGGAGAACGGCAATCGAGATTATATGCCCCTTTTTTGAGAGACTGAACGGTGAAAAGCCTATGCTTGAGAAGCCGCTCTCTATTCTACACATTATGTAGCCGACTACTGTTCCATCCTTCTCAGCCACGATGAAAGTCTCCGGGAAATTCTTGTAGAGACTTATAAAGAAGCTTTCAGAGTAATTCTCCGGCAAGCATCTCCGATTTATACTCATCACTTGATGGAGATCTTTCGGCTCAAACTTCCTGAGATTGTATGAGGGATCCAAGTCTGAACCCTTTTTTTCTTATTGAACGTTTTTGTCGCATTTAGAAAAATGTCTAGAAGAATTTATCTCTTTCTCGTAAACAGTAAATTAAGGCTTCATGAAAGGAACAGTTAAACTTCCATGAGGAATAAAAGAGACTTTCCCTCTGCTGCCAGCGGCATCTACAAGCAGACGATAAGCTTCATTAGCCGTTCTCGCAGTCTTCATCTTAAAGACTCGGGAGATATAATACTCTGGCATCACTGAGACCGCCACTATATTAGCCTGTTGAAGAAGATTCATTAATCGGTAAGCCATAAGCCCCGGAATGCTGAATTTCCTTTTCAGATACTTCCTCAAATCTTTCGGATTGCTAAACTTGGATGCTGCTTCCAGAAATTCCTTATCACCATAACCCGAAGCGCATTCAGCAACCAAAGCGATTGGCTTTCCTTTTTTCGCTACTTCTGAGATGCTATCTAAACAGGTAATAGCCTCTTGAAGAGTTGCGTCGAAGATTGAGCCTCCTGGGCTTATAAAGACCATGTCAGCCCGATTCTCAACGGGGACCTTGTATATCTCCTCTGCAAGTTTAACTGATTCCTCAAATGCCTTATCAACATCGCCTGCGAACGCCTTTACAACGTTGAATTCACTGTCCCTTACAATATTTAAGGTAAAGTCAACCTGAGCAAGATCAGCTGCTTCAACCATCTCTTCATGAACAGGGTTATCCTTCAGATTCCCCCTTTTAGCCATCCTATCCATTCCCATCTGGAATGCCTTCTCAATAGAACTTAAGCTTGCCACTCCCGGTAGGATCATTTCACGTCCACCACTGTAGCCAGCAATCGGATGCGGCTCAACGGAGCCCGCTAGAATCTTTACGTCTGCCTCTGTGAACAGTTTATTCAGGGAAATCTCGATTCCACGCGAAGTCTTTCCCACATATACTTGTTCATCGGCCTCACATCTATGCTGGATCACCCTTAATCTTGCCGTGGGTTCTGTATCGGGCATCGGAAACTCTTGCTTTGATGAAACGGTTCTGAAGGGATCGTATGCGATGATAACTGTGACATCTTCATTTCTCACGCCAGCCGAGTTTAGCTCCTCCATTATTGCAGAGATCAACATTCGATTTGTTGAAGCGCCGGAATCCTTTAGAACAATAGCTATCTTCGCCCCTGGTTTCACCATTTCTGCTATACGAGTATCTCCAGAAGGGTTCTGTAATGCCTTTTTGATCTCATCTTGGGGGTTTTGAGCTGCATCAACCTTCTTGGGTTCTATTATATCAAGTAGATTACCGGTTGGAATTCTCACACAGACTTCGGTGTTCCCGTATGGAAGCCAGACTTCAACCACTAAAAGGCACTCCTTCTATCGTTTCTTGTCTTTCCTGTGGAAACAATTTAAGCATATCTAAGAAGAGTTAGATTTTGAGCCGTGAAGAAATCGAATTATCTTTTCGGCAAGCCTTATTGATGCTTCCCTTTGAGCTTCAACCGTCTGAGCGCCGATATGAGGGGTACAAATCACGTTTGGCCGCTTAATCAGCTCCAAATTCTCTGGAGGCTCAACTGAATATACATCAAGAGCTGCGCCTCCTAGCTTTCCAGATCTTAACGCGTTAAGAAGCGCTTTCTCGTTGACTATTTCCCCTCTCGACGTGTTAATCAAGAAGGCTCCGTCTTTCATCTTGCCGATTTCCTCGGCATCTATCATGTTTCTCGTTTCTTTAGACAATGGAACGTGAATAGAGACTATGTCGCTTTGCCTCAGCAGTTCATCTAACGGAAGAAACTCAGCCTCAAGGCTCTTCAGCAACTCGGGGGAAGGCGGAACCCGCTTCGTTACGAGGATCTTCATTCCCATCGCCTTCGCGATCCTAGCGACTCTTAAACCAATGTTTCCCAATCCGATCAGTCCTAGTTTTTTGCCTTTTAATAAAAAGCCCATTAGCTCTTTTTTGAGCCATTTCCCCTGCTTCATTGAGGAATCAGCGAGAATCATCTTGCGAGCTAAGGCAACCATAAGGCCGATTGTTAATTCAGCGACTGAATCCGCTGAGGCCTCCGGCGTATTTATAACGGCGATCCCCTTTTCTTCGGCGGCCTTTAAATCGATATTGTCAAGTCCGGATCCAGCTCGAGCTATCAATTTAAGATGCTTTCCAGATTCAATAATCTCACGTGTAACCTTGGTTCTACTCCTAACGATCAGAACATCACAATCTTGAATCTCTTTTTTAAGCATCTCTCTCCGCATTAAAAAGGCAACATTAAAACTGGCCTTTTTCAGCTTCTCAATACCCTCAGGATCGATGGGGTCGCAGATTAAAATTCTAACAGTAGACATCTTGATCTTCCATATCTTGAGTGGGAAACTGATTTAACGTTTTTGTGTCAAAGACCATCATCACATCTTCGAGAAGCTTATCGATGCGACGGTTAATGGAATATTCTTTTTACTGAAGTTTCATTACAAAGATTGAATGAAGAAAGGAGGCTTTGATCATCTTTAGAAAAAAGGCAAGTTAGAAGATGTTTAGTTTTCTTTTCATACCACGGAATTTTTTCTTTAAATACTTTATATACGAATATGGTGTGACTGCTTAACATTAACTTGCTGAATATATAGCGGATCTCCAGGTCTTCCTTTTATAGATCTCTTTCGGCGTTTAGAGGGGACATTCATAGACTAGTTGTCTCACGCAGACTTCAGTCCACCCATGCTTCTTTGTTTCTGGACGTGGATCAACAGCTGAGAGATAGAGTAATATCCGGTTTTTAAGCCGGTCATGTACGAGGCTACAGTAGTGTCCATATGTCGGTCTCTCCTTGTCCTCATATTTTGATCTAGCTAGCCAAGGAGCGCGGAATATCGTTTGGAGATTCACGTTCACATCGTCAACTCGGTAGGCTGTAAAGTCAACTACGATTCTACCCTGCTGATTACGCCAAGTTAGCCCCATGAGAATAGGGCCTAAGGAACCGGCGAAGATCGTTCCCATCGTTGCGAAATGCGTATGCTCCGATGTTCCATCAACCGTAAAGGCGCCCTTCTTTTCCCACGAAATCCCATCTGCACTTATCGCCAATCCCATTCTATATCTCCAATCGAGATCTACAGCTCTGTAGATGGCCATCCATTGCCCGTCGATTATGTCTATCGTTGCGTTTCTGGCTTGAACTGAGTCGAAGACCCGTCCGTGCCCTCGTCTTATAGCGAATCCCTTGTACTTCCATGGTCCTTTAAGGTCGTCAGATACAAACAACATGGTATCCCAGAAGACTCCGCCCACAACATATTCAGGTCCCGTATCGACGGACAGGTAGAAATGCCAGTTGCCCGTCAACGGATCCTTAAGGAGCTGATTTCCCTCTATACTCCAAATTTTTGTTCCACTTTTTTCAGCGACTTCCTCCTTGGTTATTCTAGAGACTAAATCGAATCTCACCCCATCCTTTGATCGATAAATCTCAGCTGCATAGCCTCTGACTCCTCCCTCCATCTTCCGCGGCCTAGAAGTCAGAAGGTACTCTTCATTCTCATAGTCCACGATGGCTTTACCAGCTCCACACCACGATCCGGGCTTCCAGTCGGGAGGTTCAAGTGCTACGCCTATAAATCGAAGGTTTTTGAAAATGTATTGGGGCGGGGGAAGCCCTTGCCAGAACGAGTATCCTTTTGACATGTATTTTGACATCACGAAGCACCGTAGTATAGTTGACTATAGTTTACTAAATTTTTTCGGACCCCTGCATCTTGTTCAATCTAATGGGCTTTATTTCTCTCTTCTTCATTCATCTTGGAATTTAACATCGCTCTTTAAGACCAAACGTACCGGAATTTTTGAAGTGAGAACCGGGAATCTTCATGACTAGCTGTGTGTCTCAAGTCTAAAAGGCAATCTTCAACATGTCCCTTAACCTTTACTTTCCTATAGACTTTCCTTACAATTCCATTCTCGTCTATTAGGAAGGTTGTACGCTCGGTTCCCATGAACCCTCTTCCATACATGTGTCTCTCATTCCAGACGCCGTATAACTTGAGAACCTTCGCCTCCGTATCACTCAGCAATATGAAGGGCAGATTATGTTTTTCCTTAAATCTTCTATGAGACTCTACGCTGTCTTTGCTGACCCCCAAGATCACCGCGTTTTCTTTTTTGAACTCATCAAATAAGTCTCTGAACTCCTTAGCTTCACGGGTACCTCCGGATGTCCGTCTTTCGGATAGAAATACAAGACGCCCTTTTTTCCCTCTAAAGTCTCTTAATGAGACGGTATCTCCACTGTCCGATGGAAGGGTAAAATCCGGAGCTTCCTCCCCCACATCAACCAAAGAAAACACCTTTTTGTTGTTAGACCCTTCGGATAATAACTTTTCCGACTGGTCGCCTCTCAGTTATTTAAAATCTCGTCTCTACGAGGGAATGGATCTTTTAATGTTTGCTCCGTAAAATGATTGTTTATTCCCATTCTATAGTTGCGGGCGGTTTATGAGTAATATCATAGACAACTCTGGTTACTGAAGG
>PIYJ01000073.1:1249-7771 GCA_003601725.1 Candidatus Bathyarchaeota archaeon | reverse complement strand
CTCAAGGCCTGCGCCTTGTCCGCTCGGCCACCCCGGCCTTGTTTATGGTTTATTTCTTTGATGGTTATAACGATTTTTTGTTTATTTGAATCTTTTTCTTTGTCTATGATTTATCAGTCACGCCTAGCACATAATGAACCTTAAATGTATCCGGGGGATATGCACCGATTTTTTATAAAAAGTGATGTTTGATGAAAAATTGAAGGGGGTTAAACTGTTTCTCCAGTTAGCCTTTCTACGATGAAGTCTTCGAATGCTGAGAGGCTTCTCCATTCAACGGCGCAGTGTACGGTTCGAGCTTTTTCATCAACAATGGTATATCCATCATCGGTAATTCGCACTCCCAAATCTTTCATCACTAAAAGATCGTTGGAGAAAGCCAAGTAAACAGCGACGGTGTCGAAAAGAATTGAGCTCTGCGTTTCAAATTTTTCCTTCCAATTTCCACCGTAGCTTTGCAGCCAGATCTTATAATTTTCCATTAAATCTCGAATTAGAGGATCATCGTATTCACGTATTATTTGATATTTTTTACCTTTCAGCCTTACAAATCCGCAGGTGTCAATCGGCGTTATAGTCATGTCCCATGGGGCTGAGAAGACTTTCTGGCAGGCTTTTGGATCTGTTCGGACATTATACTCAGGGACGACTCCTCCCTTTCCACCACCATACCACGGTGGGCTTTTATATATACAGCCATGCATTCCGACGAACTTTGCCTTCGTAGCTATTTTAGGCTCAATCTCGAGAGCCGCGGCAATGTTTGTAAGCGGACCTATACATATGAGAGTGACGATCTCCGACGAATTCATTATAGTCTCTATAAGAGCCTTAATTCCGTCTTTATAAATTGTTCCAGGATATCTTTTTATTTCATAATCTTCCACCCAAGGTGATTGCGGGCCTTCTTCATCGCTGAGATGGATTCCTATACCTATCGGTATATCCGTGTATCCGGATCTCTCAAGAATTTTTGCAACGATCTTCGCACGGTAAGTTGTATTTCCATTCTCTGTCAGAATAAGCTTAGGATCTAGCTCAGGAGACCGAAGCAGCATGGTTAAAGCCCAAGTGTCATCTATGTCTGTGCCGATATCCGTATCAAGAACGACTGGAATTTTTTTGCCCACAGAATCAGTCAAATCAGCGACGCACCTCACTTTTATTAATCAGTCATTATTTCTTTAATTTGCCATTTAGGTTTGATGCGGAACATTAATTGTATTAATCTTTTAGAGAAGAAATCAAATATTTAAGTTGCCGATCATCATTTTGCATACGTAGAAGCTTGAAAAGAAGTTGATGAGAACTTGAAGTGCCATTACTGCAACAAGAACGTTAGTCTTCCATTTAAATGTCCATTCTGCGGCGAATACTTCTGCGGGGATCATAGGCTTCCTGAGAATCACGCTTGTCCCGAGCTATGGAAGGTGAAGGTTCGATCCGTTCCGCCCATTGAACAGGAGCACAGAATAGATCTTAACGATAAAATTGAGATTCCAAGGCGGAGACCAATAGAGTATCCCTTTCGAGTTCCAAAGGAAGGGTGGACAAGCACAACTGAAGTTTGCCATTTAGCGATAGGAGCGGTGGCGGTAATGGCCGTTGGATTATCAATAATGGGCTATGGATTTAGCTGGATATTAAGAATCATTCAAAATCCAATATCAATATTCAGTTCAGCCTTCCTCTTCATGTTCATATTTATATCTCATGAACTTGCTCATAAAGCATCAGCTAAACATTTCGGCATGTGGGCTGAATTCAGATTAAGTCTGTTTGGAATAGCATTAACAATATTATCGATCATTTCTCCTCTGATAAAGATCATCTCGCCTGGAGCTGTAATAATTTCCGGAGCGGTGGATAGAAAGACCATTGGAAAAATAGCATTTGCAGGACCATTAATGAATATGATTCTTGCATCTTTCCTTTTCGTAATGGCCTTTCAGCTTCCCTCAAGTTCATCAACAATCATACTTTTAAGGGGAGCAGCTTTAAGCGCGTGGATGGCCGCATTTAACCTGATTCCAATCGGCATATTTGACGGCGCAAAGATTCTCTGGTGGAGCAAACCCGCATGGGCAGCTAGCTTCCTGATCTCCGTGGCGCTCTCCATCATCATTTTTCTACCATGGTAGAAAACATCAGCAGGTCTCAGCGGAAAACATAGGAATTAAAGAAACAAATGCTTTTATAAGTTATATTCAAATCTAAAAAATCGAGAACGCAACAACAGTAAAGGATGAGCTAATACCAATTCGCAATTAAAAATCATATAAGCTCTATGCTTATGAAGACCTCTTCGGGAACACGCATCCTCATTATCCGCCGCATCACCCTTTCTTCAGCATCAATATCCAGCAGCCTTTTATGGATACGTAGCTCCCACCTGTCCCAGGTTTTCGTTCCCTCTCCACACGGAGTCTTCATAACGGGGACGCGAAGTTTCTTTGTGGGAAGAGGAATAGGACCATTCACTTTAACGCCGCTTCTCTTCGCTATCGCCTTGAGCTCCTTACAGACATTCTCGAGCTTTACGTAATCAGTACTTGTCAGTTTTATCCTAGCTTTCCTAACCATGCCATATCCCCATCGATCTTGCTGAATTCTTCTATTGTCATATTTAAAACCCTTTCTGATCTTGTAGGATGATCAGCCTACAGAAGTCTTTCCCGAGAGACTTTCTTAGTCTGCCAGGAATACCGCCTGATTCTGGTTGAAACTCCATAGCCGCAAGCTGCGCATTTCTTCTTTCTTACATGATAAGCTCTTCTACCACAACGTCTACAGCGGATATGAACTGTTTTTCCCATTCGCTTTCCAAATGACGGAGTTCCTTTAACCATTCCTTATATCACCTTGGAGGCGGGGAGATCATCACGACGTTGTCCCCGCGGACTATTATCAGACCTAGCTCTTTAATGTTCTCCGTATCGGTGACATCTTCAGCCTTGTCTAGCACAAGGTTAAGATGCTGATCAAAGCCTTTAAGTTGTCCCCTTATGCTTTTTCCTCCTCTGAGCCTTATCAGAACGGTTTTACCGATGCTTTCTTCAAGGATCTGAACGGCCATTTTAATCAGCTTTTCAAGTCTTCTGCGTTTCTTGTATCAGACACCCGCAAGTTTATATCTTTTACGATTATACTTTAAATTTATGCCTAAGGCAATCAAACGTTTCTCTGTTAGAAAGAAGGAGGGTAAACGTTTCTTATATAAGATTTCCCAAATTCTGGGGATAGACGCTGAGAAAGTTTTTGGGTCTAAACCTCAAATAGAGATAATAAACGTGAAGAGAAAAAGAATATATCTGATAGATGGAGTTCCCCAAGTTGCAATGCTTGAAGACATTATTTTCCCAACGCTGTTTTTCAAAGAATATCTAAATCAGCTTCCCAAAGTAACGGTGGATATGGGAGCTGTCCCCTACATCTGTAACGGAGCAGATATAATGGCGCCGGGAATAGTGGAAGTCAGCGGAGATTTCAAAGAAAAAGCGTTGGTTGCAGTGATCGATGAGCGGAATAAACGTTTAATCGCGGTGGCTCAGGCTCTATTCGATTCAGAAAAAACGAGGACCATTAGAAAGGGTAAAGCCTTGAGAAACCTTCATTACGTAGGCGATGAGATCTGGAATCTGATGAAAGACAGTTTCTCAGCATATCTTTGAAGAGATAGGTTCCGCTAAACTTTTAAGCTGTAACCGAGTTTTTTCATTCAAGGAGATGAATCATTGTCAAACGTAAAATTGGGAAATATCATCGAAAAAATACTCGGCAAAAGAGATGAGAAAGAGAAGAAAGAAAAAAAGCCGAGAAGTCAGCCCGCTGGGTCACTGGCAGCTTATCACTCGAAACCTGCAAAGATTTCGGTTCCTCCAGAAAGGATCTACATTAAAGCTCGAGTGCTTCAGTCCCTTGAAGACTTGGATGCCATCAAAAATGAGGTTAATTCAGGAAACATACTCATCGTAAGGCTTGGGCCGCTGGCGAAGAAAAACGCCGATGACGTAAAGAAAGCTATCAATGAACTCTGCGACTTTACTCAACAGATAGACGGGGACATCGCGCGGCTTGGAGAGGAACGTGTCGTGGTAACCCCTTCCTTCGTTAAGATCTGGAGGGAAAAGACTACCTAAGCCGGATCGTCTCGAAAATGTCTGGCGCTACGGCGTTAACTTTGTGTCTTTTACGTAGATAATCAGCTAGTCCTAAACATTTCGATCTTTCACCATGACACACAATTATATTTTCAGGCTTTGAGAGTCTACGTAGATAACTGATTATTTGTCTCCTGTCTGAATGCCCTGAAAATCCTTCAACCGTATGAACACTTAGGCTGCATTTTATGACTTTGATCTTCCCTTCAGAGTTGATTATGGAGACTTCAGGCATTCCCTTTTGCACTCTTCGGCCTAATGTGCCTTCAATCTGGTAGCTGACGAATATTATGGAGTTGCGTTTGTCATGGGCAAGCTGTTGAAAATATTCGATTATCGGCCCTCCCTCAAGCATGCCTGAAGTAGCAACTATTATGCTCGGTGGGCCTTCAATGATTTCTTCCCTTGCACTAGGATGCTCCACAACGGTGAAGTATTCAGATTCAAACGGATTTATCCCTCGATTTAAGATTGCATTCCGAACTTCTTTGGACAAGTACTCTGGATAAGCTGTATGTATAGCCGTAGCCTCAGAGATCATTCCCTCAATGAAAACCGGCGCTTCTAGAAGTTCACCTCGCTTCATGTACTCATCGAGGATCAACATGATCTCTTGAGCTCTTCCAACCGCTGGGACCGGAATCAAAACTTTCCCTCCTCTACTCAGAGTCTCATTGACTATTGATACGAGCTTCTTTTCTGCTTCCATTCTGGAAGGCATCACATCTTCAGGAGCGCTGTAGGTGCTCTCGGTTATCACCGTCTCAACCCTTGGAAAGTTTACAGATGCAGACTCAAGTAGCATCGTTTTGCCATACTTGAAGTCGCCAGTGTAGACTATGTTATGAAAGCCCTCTCCTATGTGAAGATGAATTATCGATGAGCCTAATATGTGACCAGCATTATGAAGCGTAAGGCGAATATCAGGCGCTATGTCTGTGACCACGCCGAATCGCAGAGGGATAGTATGCAACACGCTGCTCCGCACATCCTTCTGATCATAAGGAAGAGCGGAACCTTGCTTCGTTAGAACATCCAGATAGTCGAGCTGAAGAAGGGTCATCAGACTTAAATTGGGAACTGAACAGTAGGTTGGCCCGTCATAGCCATATTTGTATAGAAAGGGAAGAAATCCACAGTGATCTAAATGGGCATGACTTATTACAACGGCGTCTAAAGAACTGATGTCGAATTGACCTGCATCGAACCTGGGGAATGCCTCAAACGGTTTCGTTGAGCCTGGATTGATCCCACAATCAAGAAGAACCTTGCTTTCTCTTGTTTCCACGAGGATTGCTGAACGCCCGACTTCTCGTGCTCCGCCCAGCATTGTTATTCTTACATCGCCAATCTCATAGATGAGAGGTCTGAATATTCTCTCACCGACGTTCCTTAGGATTCTTTCCCGTTCTTTGCTCCCGGAATATATGGAATGACGAATATGGGCGATTATCTTTGATGCCATTGGCGGACTTCTTAATACGCGTGGTATCCAATGCGTCTTCAAAACGATTTCTTGGAGAGTCGTCCCATTCTTTCCGATAACAAGTCCCGGTCTCTTAGCTTCAATTATGGCTTCGCCCAATGTAGGATCAAAGAGTATGTTTGTAACCTCTGCTTCCGTTGGAAGGAGACTCATTATTATTTTTTTGGCTTCGTTTTCGTTTAGTCTTACCTGCGGATCTGAACGTATGACTATTCTCTTTTTGATTATGCTAACGATGTCTGTGATCGCTCGGTTATGGGTGATTCTGATCTCAGGCTTCATTGTATAGATCGCTAGAGATGGCCCTTCAAATTCAACTTTGGTAATCTCGGCTTCCTTCGGGATATGTTCCAGTATGGTTCGTCTTATCTCAGCTTGTTTATTGCTGATTGAAGGCATCTTTCTCGAATTCTCTCCTTTTTTCACATCGGCTTACGAAGCTTCAAGAATCTTGCTTTTTTCTTCAATGCTCAGTTCACGATAACCATTCTTGTCGATTACAACAATGTCTAAACTATCGCCTGTCGCAACATCTCGTTTCATAGCAGATCGCAAAGCTTGACCGACAATTGGAAGTGCTTCCTCTAAGGATAAATCTTCTTTAAATCTTTCCTCAAGGATTCCATAGGCGATAGGTGAACCTGAACCAGTTGCGACGTATTTTTCCTCCGTTATACTTCCGAATGGATCTATTGAGAAGAGATGAGGCCCAGAGCTATCAATTCCTCCAATTATTATTTGGGCCATAAACGGAAAAAGGCGGTGTGAAAAGAAAAGATTTGCAACTAGACGGGCAGCGGCACTCACAGGCATAGCTATTCTTCTCTGTAGACGATACATCCGAGCGTTAGCCTTTAAAGTGGCAACTGTCTTTTG
>PIYJ01000073.1:0-1217 GCA_003601725.1 Candidatus Bathyarchaeota archaeon | reverse complement strand
ATCTATCTTGTAGACTTTTTTTCCTTTCTTATGGACTATAAGAGACCCCATGGTGACCCTTGTATCCGAAGCTAAGATGACTCCTTCTTTACTTATAGCTCCAATGGTAGTTGTTCCTTTGAACGCTAATTTATCTATTCTTTTCAGCATATTCATGATTTCTCCGAGAATTTCACTCGTTAGATGAAAGTGGCCTTAGCCAATAACAGAGTGTGAAACACTGGAAGGGATAATAATGAGAAGTTAGATTTAAATCGTTCGGATGATGAATCTGAAGAATCAATCTTTAAAGGCAAATATTAAAAAAAGAATGCTTAAATCGGTTAGCATCCATTCCTAGAATGTATTAAAGAGATGAGAATTGTTGGGTCTTGATCTTCATCGTATGCGGCTTCCAAGAGAGGTAGTTGTCGGAGATGGAAGCCTAAGACTAGCCGCTGACGTTTGTAGATCACTGGGTTTCCTAAAGAGCGCTTTAGTCATTACTGGCCCGAAAACCATCCATGTTGCTGGACGGAGAATAATAGATTTACTACAAAGCGAAGGGCTAGAAGTTCATTGCCACATCATTTCCTCCAGCTCCGCCACGTTGAATGATGTGAAAGAGGCTGAAGAAAAGATAAAGGCATACCAGCCTCAAGTGGTCTTCGGAGTAGGCGGAGGAACCAAGATCGATATCGCTAAGCTAAGTTCAGCATATCAAAATGTGCCCTTCATAAGCGTTCCAACGACAGCATCACACGACAGCATGGCCAGCCCTTTCGCTTCAATAAAGGGAACAGGCAGACCCTACTCGATTAAGGCTCAGTCTCCAATGGCAGTTATAGCTGATACATCTATCATTATGAATGCGCCTTACCGTTTCACTGCAAGCGGCTGCGGAGACGTAATATCCAAGATCACTTCAACTCGTGACTGGAAGCTGGCGCATGAGAAGAGAGATGAATATTATGCGCAGTATACCTCAAGTCTGGCTTCGATGAGCGCGAAGCATGTAATCGATAACGCAAATCTAATCAAGCCGGGATCGGAGGAAGGCGTAAGGGTCCTTCTTGAGGCTTTAGTAAGCTGCGGAGTGGCAATGTGCATAGCTGGAACCAGTAAGCCATGCAGCGGATCGGAACATCTTTTCAGTCATGCCCTAGATCTAATAGCGCCAAACCATGGATTGCACGGGGAACAATGTGGCTTGGGAACAATAATGATGGCGGCTCTTC
>PIYJ01000072.1:7817-14355 GCA_003601725.1 Candidatus Bathyarchaeota archaeon | reverse complement strand
GGAACTCCATTGCTGTCAATCGGTAGGCGTCGCTTTTGCTGCTTTCAATTCTATTTTAGTTCGATTGGAACAGGAGGTCTTTTTTGCCTGTTTCTCTGTTTGAGGCTTGAAATTTAAGGCTTTCCATACCTTCCAAGGGTAAACCTCCGATCATGCATGTCATTTATAAAGCCTTACCTAAATTATGGATGTTTCTTGGTTTTTATCGATTATTGTTTTACGAGATTGGTGTTGCTTAATTTGATGAATTTTGTTTTTAGCCTAAAATTAGGCTTTTCTTCTTTTCATTATTATCATAAAAATTACTGAATGACAGAAATGTCTTGAGAAGATCTTCTATCTTATGATCGTCGAATCTGTCAGCCAGCAGATACTTTACATATAGAGAGATTAGCTATTCGATGGCCTTTTTCATTCTCCTCGTATGATCTCTATCTCGCTTATCGAGTCGACGTATTTTTTGTACCATGGTTTTGCCTTTTCATCGACTATGTCCACGAGCTCGTTAAGCCGCTTGACTCCGGTTGTGAGGAGAAACTCATCCGCATCATCTCTTCCGATGGCTTCTTTCCATATCGCCCGTCCGCAGAGAAAACCTGAAGCCCCATTATCCACAGCGTATTTGAGGTTCTCCTTAAACTCTTCATAGTCGACTCCTGCGCTGAGAATCACCCATGGAATCTGACTGGCTTCATCAAGTTCTTTGCAAGCTTCAGACGGGTCCTGACCTAGCTCCTCAGCGTACTTTAGGTTAAGTGGAAATTCAGCCTTAAGAACGTCAACGCAGTATTCGGGTTTCGTTAATTCCCTAGCCGTCTCGATGACGATCTTCGGTTTAATCTCAGAGAATTCTTTGGGGTTCCTCTTTTTATGAGGCCCTCCCTCAAGGGAATGCGAGACGGGTTCCAGTAGAAAGGCTATGTCGTACTTTTCGCATGCTCTTCCCACCGCCTTAACCATGGATTCCTGATATTTACTCGTAGGGCTGTCTGGACGATAATAGACCAGCATCTTGACAGCTGCAGCTCCCCTATTCTTGATCTTCAGGACGGCTTCTTCGACTTCTAATCCTCCGAAGATCTGGACTTCAGGTGCAAATTCTCCTTTACCACCGTATCCGCTGGCCTCAATGCTCATCAATACGCCTACGTCCGCTCGGATATCGCAAGACTTCAAGAATTCCCGTTCATAGGAGTATTCTGGATCTACAAGTACGCCGCTTGCTCTCCCTGGGCTTTTCTTACCTACAAGGTTCTTTATCAGAGCCATCTTAGCCTTTTTCATCTGCTCAGGTGTGACGCTCCCGGGGTCTTGGGGATTTATCATTCTCTTCAAGGAGCCTCTTTGATCTGTCGCCACCATCGTAAATTGATGCTTAGAATTAGCGATGTGCATTAAACCCTCAAACTTTCCATTGGTCATTATTCCGTTCTTTCTCATCAGACGCACCTCTATCGTCTAGATGCAAGATTAACAGATCGTCTCTCACATTTAAATGTTATCAGAAAAGAGAACGCGGGGACTATTAAGTTTTTTATTATACACATGGAATCGTTAGGGAGATTTGCTTATTGGCCTATAAAGAGCCTCACGGGGCATTTAACCCTTAGCATAGGGGATTCTCGATTCTTACGCTCTGCTCCCATATCTCTTTCCGAGCGAAGTAATAATCGTATCTTTTCACAAGATCTATGAATCTTTCAACGTTATATACTGTAAAGTGGAAATGCCTATTCTCAACGTGTTCATGGATCTCTAGATCATAAGCCTCTTCCGAGGTAAGTTCCTCCATAAGTTTCTCAGAGAGCTGAGGGTCCACGGGGAGCTCCACTCCGTAGCCAGGTATCCCTTCTTTTGAGACCATGGCTCTCACAGTCCATCGGTCATCTCCTATGACCAAGACCATATAGACATAGAAGTTATCGATTCTTCTCTTCCATAATCCATGATCCTGATATTCCCATTCCCTTTCGAGTTCCTTAACTGACTTTATGAAGTCGTTTATCTCATCTCGTGTGAATGACTCGTTGATCGTTAATTTCGGAGGCATAAAGATTCCGGGATGCATCGCCTTCAATATTAGAAGCTTCGATAACTGGTTCTTCCTTGTGAGATATACATAGAAAAGCGTCCCTTCGCCTCTAGATATTCTACGAGTCATCATGGAGCTAAAGTTCCTCTTCTTAAAATCGATGAAGAACGGTGGAACCTCAAGTGCAAGATGCCTCTTTCCAAGCCTGAACTCCACCCGTTTTATTTTCATAATGCTAACCTCAAAGGACAAAAAATTCATCTTTTAAGCGTGGTATATGTGTTTTGCATTGAAAAAAGCTTAGAAGCAAATATAAGTTGCTACTTATCCTCCTATTCGATAGGAAAATGCTCATTATCGTTTGCGGTCTTCCCGGAACCGGGAAAAGCACATTAGCGAGATATCTCTCCTCCGATTTAGGAGGTGAAGTTCTTAGAACAGACCTTATAAGAAGAGAATTGTTCCAGAATGCGTCGCTCGAGGAAGTTTTGAGATCAGACGATCCGATGCGGTATGACCTTGAAAGGATATTTGACAGTCAAGAAGAGATACCGGAAGAATATCAGCGGATAATCTGGAAACAGAAGGAGATGGTTTATGATGAGCTCCTCCGACGCGTCGAGATGCTGCTGGAAAAGGGAAGCAATGTGATACTTGATGGGACATTCTACAAAAGAAGAATGAGAGAGCGAATTTATTCTATGTCGAAGAAAACAGGCATCCCCACATATCTGATTGAATGCAGATGCCCAGAAAAGACTGTTGAAGATAGATTGATAAAAAGGCAGAGAATCCCCAATGAAGTCTCTAATGTAAAGAAGATGCAGATCTATCGCACTGTAAAGAAAGCTTACGAACCCACAGTCTCAGATCCTGTTCCAATAATAATTTTTGACACGTTCTTGGAAAAGATCGAGGTTCGAAACGTTAAATCAAAAGATGAGGCTCTCCGTAGAATTATAAGATCGATTGAAAGGCTGACCCGAAAGTTCAGCTAGGCTCTAAAATATCTCTTCGGCATATTGTCTACTCATCTGGAAATATTTTCTGGCTATTTCCTTTGATCTCTCCTTCTCTTCTTCCGTTATATTTGGATCATTCAGTTTGAAGCTTGTTACCTTTCCCCTTACGTAAGCCCTATAACATTTATAGAAGGGCAATACTTCGAGGAAGTCTTCTTCTTCACCGCTGTACTCAAGATATTTGATGAGGAAACGGTTGGAGAGATCCGATTTATTTAGGAATTCAAGATCCATGAGTAGAAATGCGATGTCCGAGGCAACATCGCAGCATCTGAATCTCTCGTTAAACTCTATCGCGTCGTAAATGTAAATTCTATCAGCAATGAAGATGTTTCCAGAATGCAGATCACCGTGACATTCTTTTATTCTCCCTTTCCTCTGCCTCAATCTGAAAAGATCCTTTCTGTTCTTCAGGAATTCTTGAACTGCCCGATGAATGAAGGAGTAATCTTGACGTTTGATTGTTCTTCCAATGAATTCCTTTGTCTGATCAAAATTTTCATCCCAATTAAATCTCACAGTATCAATAGATCCGTAGCTCTCAATCTCCCTGTTTGTCTCAGCTTTCTTATGGAAGTCAGAGAGTATCTTTGCGATTTCATCCATAACATTCATGTCAACCCTGCCTTTTTTCAGCAGCTCCGACATCAAGGCTTCCTGAGGGAGCTCCTTCATCTTTACAGCGTATTCCACAATCTTCCCAGATCCATTAATCTTCACTGAGCCATCGGAGAAGGTTATCGGTAGAACATCTATATACATGTCTCCGCATAATCTTCGATTCAGCCTAAGCTCCTCTTCACAATAGAACCTTCTCTTTTCAAGAGTTGTAAAGTCTAAAAAACCGAAGTTCACAGGCTTCTTAACCTTATATGCATAGTGTCCCGTCAGAAAAATATAGGAGATGTGAGTCTGGAGAACCTTCACGTAGAAAACCTTCTCATCGTATGCCTCCGGATTCTTTAAGGCCTCTATAATGGCTTTTTGCGACATACTGCATCCTCACATCCGAAGAGGAGAGATACGGAATCAAGCAAGGGCTCCGAGATAATTAACAGAAACATTACTTATAGGTTAAATGTATATTTTTGAAAACGAAGAGATTTAGAATCTATGAAGTTATAAAGAACTGCTTGAAAAGTAAACATCCAATCTGAATCTTCAGAAAATATAATGAAAATCATACATTTTGACTTCGCTTTAATTCTTCTTCTCTAATTTTTATTTGCTCCATCATCTTTGACAGCATCATCACCGTGTTTTGAAGGCTCCGCCTTAACCGATTTAACGCCTCAATTCTCTCCTGTAAAGACGCATCCTCCTTTAAGAGCAGAATCTTCACTGCAGATTCCATCATGGGGGGAAGATCAGGTTCATCAATTATCTCTAGACGAGCTAACTCATTGAGGAACCATCTTCTAATCGAGGAGGCTAATTCAAAATGCTTTTCAACAGCTCTTCTAAAAACTTCTCTGCCTTTGCTTGTTATTCGATATATTCTTCTTCTCTCTTCAGGTAGCCATTCGCCCTTTATCAAATGTCTGCTTTCAAGCTCTTTTAGCGTTGGATACACGCCACCTGCTGTGGGCGTTATGATCCCAAGCGTCCACCTACGGATCTCCTTCATGATTTCATAGCCATGCAAAGGTTTACGCATTAAAACGAAGAGCACCGCCATCTTCAAGTAGCCCTTCTGCATCTGATCTCTCCATCTCGCAGCTATCTCAGCAGGCGTAGGCTCCATCGGGAATACCTCAACAAATATTAAGGACTCAAACATATATATGAAACTTTAATATATAAAACATGATCCGCCATCATCCGACATAAAAACATAGCCAAACATGGAGCTGACGCCGATGACTAAGAATCTTCAAAAAGGCCTGTTCGCAACAGAAGCCGCTTCGGTTTTCCTAGCTGCCTTCATCTCTATTGAGGCTTATTCTCTCTTGAGCCCTCCGTCAAATCAGATACTGATGATTCCTTCTGTGAAGAAGATGATAAGCCTAGCAACTATCGGCTTGGGTCTTGCAGGAATCTACGGAATGCTGGTGAAGAGCAAAGCCGGCGGATACTTCAGCTTATTGAGCGTCATCATTGGGGCCGCTCCGAATTGCTGGTACATCCTAAAGGCAGTCTTCAAATCACAATTCGACGTCGCAGCTTCTACTCTGCCAATCGCATCGTTAACCTTCGGAGTTTTGATAATGATCCTTCTCTTCAAGTGTCAACCTGATCAGAGAATCCCAGTTGATCCGCAACCCTCTGCTTTAGATGATGAGAACCCCACAATCAGCAGGGACGTCTATACCATAGAGACGGATAATGTGACGAAAAAGTATTTTCTCGGACCGAATGTGATTTCAGCCCTCAATGGAATCAGCTTGAAGATACGGAAAGGAGAGTTTGTATCTATAATGGGACCTTCGGGAAGCGGGAAGTCAACCCTTCTGAATCTTCTAGGCGCTTTGGATAAGCCTACCTCGGGGAAGGTCTTCATTGACGGTGTGGATGTTTCTAAGCTCGACGATGAGGGGCTTGCGAAGATTCGTAACGAGAAGATCGGCTTCGTCTTCCAAGCCTATAATCTGATCGCTAGGTCAACGGTGAAGCGGAACATGGAGCTGCCAGCATTGGTTAAGGGATACTCAAAGGAGGAACGGATGAGAAGAATTAACGAATTGCTCAGAGTTGTCGGTCTCAGCAATAAATTGTATAGGAAACCGAGGACTCTAAGCGGCGGGGAACAGCAGCGGATCGCAATAGCGAGGGCTCTAATCAATGATCCAGACATCATCTTGGCTGATGAACCTACGGGGAATGTTGATTCTAAAACCGGACATGCGATAATGGGCTTCTTTAGGAAGCTGAATAGGGAAAGGGGAACGACGATAGTTGTGGTGACTCATGATCCAGAAGTAGCGCGGATGACTGATAGGATAATATACATTCGGGATGGAAGAATCTTCAAGGAGGAGTATCCAAGGGGGATCTCAGCATGAAAAAAGGAATCAAGACGAATCTTTTCTTAATATCCATTCTTCTTTTCTCTCTAATTTCATTCCGAACTGAAATATTACAGGTCAGATGTGATGAGTATGTAGAGTTCAAAGTGAGCCGTGTCGCCTGGGGCGATAATATAGACAGCCCAATAAAAGCTTATCCGGGAGACAGCGAAGTGCCCCTTACAGTAGAGGTGCAGAACCTCTCGCCTGACAAAACCATTAAGGGGGTGATGGCGACTCTTCTGCTTGACAACAGTTCTTTCACCGATATCTATGGGAATCGAAATGCAAGTGCAACTGGGAAACCTACGGTCGGCGAAGTATTGAATCCAACCGATAAGATAGAACCGAAGAGCTTCTTCACTTTGACTTTCACCCTTGATATTGATGAGGATGCTGTTCCGGGGATATATGAACAAACGATGATTGTGAAATATTCTGTGGAGTCGGGGAATGATTTCGTTGAGGGAACTCCTCAA
>PIYJ01000072.1:0-7793 GCA_003601725.1 Candidatus Bathyarchaeota archaeon | reverse complement strand
TGAGTCAACGATAACTGTAAACGTCTCACCTCAAGTTGTAGAAGAAGGCGAATCTATACGTGTCTCCGGTTCAATTGATCCTGCACCGGAGAATGCAACGGTCACCTTGACATACATAGGTCCTGAAGAGCGGTTTAATAGCACCGCGGAGGTTAACCTCGACGGGTCGTTCGCAGAGTCCTTTAAGCCTGACATCAACGGCACCTGGAGCGTGAACGCAAGCTGGATCGGCGACGTCAAGTATGAAGGAAGCTGGGCTTCAGTCACGTTTGAAGTTAGACCGTCAGTCTCACTCAGCATAATAACATCGAGTAATAGGATAATAGGCGGCTTAGATAACAAGTTCACAATAACGATAGTAAACGATGGGAAGGTGCCTGTTTCAGCCTTAGATGCTTCTCTCACCGTTCCGAATCCGCTTGTAGTTCACGGTAGAAACAGCTGGAGAATCCAGTATTTAGACGTGGGAAACTCTACTATGATCAATTTTGTTATCTATGCTCCTGACGCCTCAATAGACTCCACATACAGCGGATCGTTCAGTATTAATTACCGTGACGATTACGGCGAAAGCCACACAGATACTTTTCCCTTAGGCCTCGTGGTTGTCGGAAGAGTCGAGCTGATCCTTTACAGTAGGATGATAAGACCTCAACCGGCGCGAAACGGATCTAAAGTTGAAATCACAGCTACTCTGCTTAATAGGGGAACCGTATCCGCGATGTATGTTAACGCCTCGATTGTTCCAAACCCGATTCTACGCTTAACCTCTGAAAGCACAACATACATCGGTGAGATTGAGGAAAACTCTCAGTCTCCATTTACACTTGATGTTTATGTTAAGGATAACGTTAAGAATGGGACTTACCCGGTTGTGATGAAGATCACATACAGAGATGACCAATATGTGGATCACGTGTTTAATTCAACGTTTTACCTGACAGTTGTCGCTGTAAAGACGAAGCATACTGCTTCACAGGAGACCGCTGTTTTCTCCATCCTCCCTTCTGAACAGGTGTTCATGCTGGTAACGATTGTTGTCGTCTCCGCGGCGATCCTGATTCTTTATAGGAGGCATCTCAGTCGGCAGGAAAGAAGCATGCAGCCGGGTGAGGCTCAAAGGTGAACATTCTCGAGATCTTCAGTTTTTCTTTCGAGGCGCTTAAAGAAAGACGTGTAAGGGCAACTCTGACGACGCTTATGGTTATTATGGGGGCAAGTCTGATAGTTGCTTTAAATGGCACGGGAAACGGATTCACGAACTTCATTAACAGCCAATTCAGCAGTCTAGGCGCGAATGTCTTGATAGTAAGCCCACGGGGGGACATCCATGTAGATAAGGCTTTAGCTGACGAGATTTCCAGAATTAACGGAGTCGAGGAAGTTCTCCTTTTCATTCAACAAACCTCATCGATCACATCAAAAGGGGAGACTCAAACGTCAATCGTTGTTGGAGTGGACCAAAGTAAGCTGCCCTTATTATTTCCTACCATAAGCTTCCAGTCTGGAACATTCGTCTCAGAGACGGATAATGTAGGAATAATCCTAGGGAACGAATTGGCACGTTCATCAAGCGGAGAGGAGCCTTTCGCAACTCTCGGACAGACCGTTAAAGTCGTCTATCAAAAATATGTGAACCAGCAGCCAGTGGTCTTCCAACGTTCCTTTATCGTTCGGGGGGTTCTCAACTATGTAGGAAGCGGAATCGTCCCAATCGATCAGATGGCGTTCATCTCAACCTCGGCAGCTAAGAGCCTCTTTGATAAGGAGAACTTCGATGGGCTCTATGTGATAACTGAAGATCCCAACTTGGATAAGCCTGTGATGGATCGTATACGAGACCTTTACGGAAACAATCTCATCATAATCTCGCCTCAAGTTATCTCTGATATGATCCATCAAGTCTCAAGCGGCGTTTATCTCTTCATAAGGATCGTCGCCATGGTCTCTCTTCTCGTTGCCTCCGTAGGCATAATTACGACTCTTCAGACCTCAGTGATGGAACGCATCAAAGAGATCGGGCTGCTCAAGGCTCTTGGATTCACGAACAAACTTGTCTTAGCCATCTTCCTATGTGAAGCTACGATAATAGGCATATTAGGCGGAGGCATAGGGGTCTTTCTAGGCATGAGCCTTTCGTATATGATGAGCTGGATACTTGGGAGAAGTCTGCACATAGGGACGTCTTCTAGCGCAGGGGAACTCTTCACGATTCAGATTATTCCCGTCTTTGATTCTTGGAACATCATCTCCACGTGGATTCTCTGCGTGGCGTTAAGCATGATCTCAGGGTTTTATCCTTCCTGGAGAGCCTCACGTTTAGACCCAGTTGAAGCGTTGAGACATGAATAAAAGATGATTCTCTCCCTCTCTTTTGGGTTTAGAAAGTTTTGATTGACAAATAGCTGATTGAAGCTTCACGAGAGAGCTTTATTCATATACGCGGGTTCCTATAAGCAGGAGAACGGTCGGTTTATCTCCGGTATTCACGAATCCGTGGGGAACCTTCGCTGGGAGAAAAATTGCATCTCCAGCTTTAACCTCTGCTTTCTCATCACCTACTTGAACTGTTCCTTTTCCTCTAAGGACTATGTAAACTTGCTCTATGTCGTCGTGAACGTGAATTTGATTCGTGCCTCCAGGCTGAATAGTTATCCTAGCGAAGTTCGTGAATGACTTCATGGAATCAGGTTTCTTTTCGCCGAACTTTGCTCCATGAGCGTCTGATTGCCAAAAAACCTGGTATAACGAGGTCTTTCCATGGGTGTCTTCTAGGGGTTGCTTTTTTATCGAAGGTATATGTCGGATATGTATCATGAAGGTTCACTATTCTCTGTGTTTTTCACCTTGCCTATTTAAGCTTGACTCTTTCCGGCGGGTTTAATCTTCGTGGAAGCGATGATGTTAGAATCCGCAGTTAAGGTTCAAGATCTAATCGTCAAAGATGCAATTGGTCGTTTTAAACGTTTATGAGCCTATCTTACGACTTAATCTAACGAATCTGCGTCTTTATCCAATAGGGGAACCTTGTCCCTTTCTAATTTTATAGTATCAAAATATTTCATCAAGTTGCCTGTTATGCATAAAAGTATATTTTCATCCGTATCAAGTATGCGGTGGTTCTCAAGTTTTCTTAACGCAGCGAGCGTTGAGGCAGCCTCTGGACATGCATATATCCCCATCTTCATGAAGGCTTTAATCGAAGAAAGTATCTCTTCATCCCCTACCGCTATGGCTATACCGTCTGTCTCTTTCAGAGCTCTCAATATCAGATAGCTCGCATACGGATGCGGCACCCTCAGCCCCGCCGCTATAGTATCAGCGTTTTCCCAAGTTTTCTTTACCTCTGCCTCGCCTTCGTTGTAGGCTTTAACAAGCGGAGCACACCCAGAGGACTGAACAAGAACTAAACGTGGAGTTTTTTCTATCCACCCCAGTTCTTTTAGCTCATTGAAGCCCTTCCAGAGACCTATTATTCCTTCTCCTCCGCCGGTTGGGAAAAATATGTTTTCAGGGGGATTCCAATCGAATTGTTCAGCTATCTCGAAGGCCATAATCTTATAGCCTTCAAACCTGTATGGCTGTTTGTTTGTTGAGAGATTGAACCATCCATATTTCCGCCCGAGCTTCTCAACAATCTTCGCGGCGTGACTTATGAGTCCGTCAACGAGGTAAACTTTTGCTCCCAAGAATACGCTCTCCTTAAGTATGGCAGTCGGGACATCCTTCGGCATAAAAGCATAAACATCCATTCCAGCCTTTGTCCCATATGCAGCTAGGGCTGAAGCTGCATTTCCAGCTGAAGGGATAGCTACGCGCTTTATACCTAGCTCTTTAAGTTTTGAAACTGCAACTGCCATGCCTCTTGCCTTGAAAGTTCCCGTAGGAAGTCTCCCTTCGTCTTTGATGAATAAATTTTTGAAACTAACATCATGAGTGTTTGGAAGACGAAGTATAGGCGTGTAAGGCTCTCCTAGGGAGACTATGCTTTTTTGCGATGATAATGGAAGAAACTCTATGAACTTCCAGAAGCTCTTCTGCCTTCTTGCTAAAAGGTCCTTAGAGACTTTTTCGGTCAATTCGTCTGAATCATAACGGAATAGAAGCGCCCCGCCGCATTCGCTGCATACGGATAAAACCTTGTCGCATGGAAAGAGTTTGCCACACTTGCTGCATTCAACTGATTTTTCAAACAAATAAATCGCCTATTCAAGTTGCAAGATGAAAGTCGGTATTAAACTTAGTGCCATACTTAGATTCACGGTGCTTTTAGCTATGAAATTTACAAGTCTCGACGAGTTCTTTTGGAGGAGAATCTTTGAAATTAAAGGCATAACGTCAAGGTAAGCTATCACTATTCTTTCCTTCTCTTCACCGGGCTGCCTTAATCTCCAAAATCGTTTTTCTCCATCATCCTGAGCGATCTTCTTTCTTTTCTCCATGAGCCTCTCCGATTCTTCCCTAACTTTGCTGAGGTCTTCCTTTCTCAAAATTTTTTCCGCAATTCCTTTTAGGGATTCGTATGCTTGCCCAGCATTTTCGTTATGGAAATCCGTCATTGCATATCCTATTATGCGGAGGTTTCGTTTAACTTCGGTTTCTGTTAATTCCGCGGTTGATCTCATAGCCCAAGTCACGAATGGATCAAGAACCGGAAATGAATCTCTACCTAAAACAACCAAAGCATTCACATAGCAAGAGGTAAGGATCAAGGACTCAATCGTATATGCTGGAACTTTAGACTCTATTTCTAAAATTGTTTCTACGAAGTTTTCGATCTCCAATAGCGGCGGCTTAAGAATCTCAAATGGTTTCCTTAGAAAAAGTTCCTTTGCTTCAGCTTTAAGAGCCGTTATGAGGCTTTCTGAAATCCCCACGTTTCTATATTTGAATCTACGTCTCAACCACTTTATCTCTTCCAGAGGAATCTCCGCATTCGGATCTAAAAAGGCCACTGCACGTAGATTTTTTAGCAGCCTTACATACCTAGGGAGATCCAGAAATTCAATGCTCATCCATTTTCACTTTTAAGCATCAACAGATATCAAACCTAATTTATTATCGAAATTTCTGCGGATTCATTAGAGCTTTAAAGGGAAAAGATGTCTCACCGCGTCATCCGGTGAGAATTTCCCGGGCTTTCCTTTCATACACTCGGAAGCTGGATGAAGTGAAAAGCACAAAGACAACTTCTTCCAGTTTATCTTCTTTTTCTAAGAATTCTTTGACTGTTTTCAACGCTATCTCAGCAGCCTCCTCCATAGGATAGCCGTAAGCTCCAGTGCTTATCGCGGGAAAAGCAATAGTCTTCAAGCCTCTAGAGACTGCAAGCCTCAATGAATTTCGGTAGGCCTCTGCTAGCAGCTCTGGCTCTCCATATTTGCCCCCGCGCCATACAGGCCCAACAGTGTGAATCACATATTTAGCCTTCAGATTTCCCCCAGATGTGATAACAGCCTTTCCAGTTGGTAAGCCATCAGGCCATTCAGTTTCACGGATCTTCTTGCATTCCTCCAGAATCTTCGGTCCGCCTTTTCTGTGAATCGCGCCGTCCACTCCTCCTCCGCCCATTAAGCTGCTGTTCGCAGCGTTAACGATCGCATCCGTCTCTTGTTCAGTTATATCCCCCTGAACGATTCGAATAATCGCTTTATTAATCTCGAATTCCACTAAGACTTCCCCTCCTTAAAGAGAGAATCATTCCATGAAGCTGGCGATTGAATTAAACTATTATGAAACTTCGGCATATCTTTTTTGCTATCTGTCTTTCCAATCAAAGATAATGAAACATGCGATTTCTCTAACTTCTCCTTATCACAAGCATCTATGAAGCTTAAAGGCAAAGCAGAGAAATAGAATGTTTATGTGAAAACTCTTTTCAGGGATGTCCCTAAAGCAAACATAGAAAGGTTACGAAGCTATCAGAATATCAGAGAAAAACAGACAGAAAAGACATGCGAGGAGAATGCGATGCCTAAGGAAAACGCGGGGGATTCCGCTTCGACTCAGCATCAGATCTTAAAGGTTGACTTGAGAAGAAATTCCGCTCGCTCATTTATGGATGAGATCGTTGTGGAGAGTCAAGTAAGCCTATACATTAATGGTTCTCGTTACTCTGTGATGTCAATCCATTAGAAATCAGAGAATTAACGATTGGACACTTGATGGCGGAGGGAATAGTAGACCAGACGGATGAGATTGTTGAATTGAAGATTAGCAGGGGAAGAGTTGATGTTCAGCTAAGTAAAGAACTGCCTATGGGGAAAACACGGATCATATCAACTGAATGCAGATCTGGAGAAAGGAAGATCCCTCCCCAAGTATGGATGAAACTTAAAAAACAGATCCCTCATGTCAGGTTCACCTCCCAAACGATAATGGAATCTATAAAAAATCTTAACTCATCCGCGGAGATTTATAGAAGAACAGGGGGGACCCATGCAGCGGCGCTAATGGATGAGCAAGGCCGCATTTTAACAATTTCGGAGGATATCAGTAGACACAGCGCGGTTGATAAGGTCATAGGCAAAGCGGTTCTTCGAGGCTTAGATTTTAAAGAGATATTTCTGGCTTCAACTGGGAGAATTACCTCAGACATCGTAATCAAGGCTGCTAATGTAGGAATCCCAGTGATCGTTTCAATCTCGGCGCCTACGGATAAAGGAATCAAGCTCTCTAAAGTGATGGGGCTCACTCTGATCGGATTTGCAAGAGGAAAGAGATTCAATATCTATACTCACCCTGAAAGGATAATTTTGCCCAAAAACTCGGCGGATTAAGCTTATGTATACGAACAATTGATAATCTCTAGGAAGGGGTCTACTCGTGTCCTTCAAATCTGAAATCAAGATAGAACTTGAACAACCTAAAGATGGAGACATGCTGATAAAGTTTAACAGCGAAACGATGAACGATCTAACAGTCAAGAAAGCCGGCGTTCCCAAAGAGAAGATGGGCGGGGAAGCACGTCAACTCTTAGCAGCCAGCCTCGCTGAATGCATGTGCTCAACTTTCATCTCCATTCTGGAATGGGCACGGGTAAAATACAGGAAGCTCAACGCAACTGTCACGGTCTCCACAGATAAGGATGAAAGAGGACGCATTTGCGTAGACGAAATAGACGTAAAAATCAAGTTGGAAATCCCAGAAGATGAAGAATCCGAGAAGAGACTCAGAAGAGCCGAGAATCTTTTCAAACGCGGATGCCTGATGAGCCGAAGCTTGGAGAGAGGAATCAAAGTAAATTATAAAATAGAAACGAAAGGTTTACATTCCTAACAGTCTTCATAAAAGAGAGAAAAAAGGGTGATTAACGATGCCAACCTGTGCTGAATGCGTTTACGCTGAGCTTCAATGTCCACCTGTTTTGAGATGCCAAAAAAAGGGAATCTTCCGTTATCTTGACTCTCCAGCCTGCGAAGATTTTAAGCCCGTTGAAAATGAAGATAAAGAATAAAAAGGCCGTTTCCCGCCGGCTTTTACGCATCAAGCTGGACGTTGAAGCGACATCTGTCTTTTCATGAAGTCCTTCGCCATTAAGTCTCCGGGGGAAGGCGAGAGGGACTCTATGAACTCCCGTAGCTTTTTCTCCATGGCTTCAGCTGTTTCCTTCTCTTCTTCTGTGAGAACTGTTCTCTCAGGCTGATACTTCTCTAACTCGTACTTTGCCGGTTCAGGGGGAACAAAAGCAGCTTCATACCTATAGAGCTCAGGCTTCTCCTTAGCCCCTGCCATTCTAGGTCCAAGCCAGAGATAGAAGCTCCACTCTTTGTCTCTTATGCTCCATGATCTTC
>PIYJ01000071.1 GCA_003601725.1 Candidatus Bathyarchaeota archaeon | reverse complement strand
GCTCGAAGAGCGGTTGAAAGAAATCTTAAGGACGGAGTCATCATAAGCCCGCCTGACGGAATCTCCGAGAATCTCCAAGAGCCAAGAGGAGTCTTCGTCACCATAAATGCCATCAAGAATAAGACGAGAAGACTCAGAGGATGCATAGGTTTCCCATATCCGATTTATCCTCTAGCTCGTGCAGTCATAGAAGCCGCCGTGGAGTCAGCCACCCGGGACCCTCGTTTTCCACCTCTTTCCATAAGCGAGCTTGACCATGTCGTATTCGAAGTCAGCGTCTTGACTCCTCCAGAGCTGATTAAGGTCTCTTCGCCGAGGGATTATCCGTCAAAAGTGAAGATCGGCGTAGACGGCTTAATTGTTGAACGTGGATTCAACAAAGGACTATTGCTTCCCCAAGTCCCCGTTGAGTGGGGATGGGACTCTGAAGAGTTTCTATGCCAATGCTGCATGAAGGCAGGTTTAACCCCGGACTGCTGGGTGCTTCAAGGAACAAAGATCTACAAGTTTTCATGCATTCTCGTAATAGAGCTTGAGCCTAATGGAAGGATTGTCTCAGTTGATCTTCGCGAAGAAGACGGATTCAAAAGGCTGAAAGAAATCTTAGAAACCGAATAAAAAAAGCCTTATCAATTGTAAAGCTTACAATTTTTCTGAATCTCCTAGAGAGAGGTAGTGATCCTTGTCTTCCCCCATCGAGAAAGCTCTCGAAAATATTGTTGCCATTGAACGAATCGTAGAACCTTACGGGTATTATCCGGACGGAGAGGCCATCCTGAAAGACCTAGCTGCCATAAAGGAACTTCTCAAGAATCCGACGAGAGGAAACCTTCTCCAAGCCCTAGAGAAACTGAAGGCCGTAGAGAATATAATAAATCAGTACGGAGGCTACGAACCAGCTGAGAAGGCAATAGAGCACATAAATATCCTGAAGGAGATGGCGAAGAGACACGGCCTCTAAAAAAGATAAAAGGTTAAAAACTGTTCCGTCTCGAGGCTTCCTAAATCTTCGCCTTCTTTTTCTTTTTTAGACAGACCCTATAACTTTTCTTAACGGATCACTTCATCTTTCTCAGCAAGTTGGCCACGTGCTCAGCTGGATTCTCCACTTTAGGTCTCATCCACGATAAGGCTTTAAACTCCTCTTTGACCCTGAGTTTCGATACGAGTCCCGCAAGCCTCTCGCACTCCTTTATCGCTTCTTCTAAATCTAGAGGTCTAGGCTTCTCCCCGACTATCCTCTCGAAGTTTTCGAAGTATATCTTCCTCGTCACATGGTCGGGGAGCTTCAGCCCTATTAGAGGCTCCCTTCTCCCCGGATAGGTTCCCCATCTGATTGGGTCTTCCGTCTCAAGAAATCTTCTTATGCGATTTGCGTGATTCACCGCCTGCTCTAGAGTCATCCCATTGTTAATGTCAGTCCCGTAGAGTATCCGGTCTTGATATCGAATGAAGAAGTCTCTCCATTCCTCCCGTTTATCTGAGAAGTCGTAGTACATCTCAGAGCCAGGCGTTATGTCTAAGTGGACATTCTTATAGTTGTCCAAGAGGCTTGATGCTCTCTCTAGGTCTCCTGAGAGAAAGTAGAAATGCGCAAATATCACTTTGAGTTTAGGGCAGTTCTCGAGGACGTTCTCCACCTCCGTGTAGAGGGCTTCTTTGGTTGGATATGTCTCGTCGTAGTACCAGTTTCTTTGCTTCGCCCATTCAGGAATCTTCTCTGGGTCCCAAAACTCTTCTGGATCGTTTACATGAAAGAGAAGGGGAAACTGAAGAGCCTCGAGATGTTCGAAGTATTCCTTATAGAAATCGCTGTCGAAGGGTTTCCCTAGGAGCTTCCTTGCGATGGGTTTTCCTTCAACCATCTTAACCCCGTCAAACCCTATCTTGATCAACGTGTCAACTTGTTCGGTTAAGCTCGGTTCAGCCTTGCCCAGGCCTAAAAGGGTCGACGAGTAGTCTAGACCGCCGAAGATGTAGAATAAGTCGGGGTAAGCTGCTTTCATGTACATATCTTCCGGGTTGAAGTTCACTCTGACTGGGCTTATGATTGAGAGGAGATTCATCCGCTTGAAGCCGGCGTCTCTCATGATTGAAAGGATCAGATCGGCGTCCTCAACATCTCCGAAGTGAACGTGGCAATCAACTATTTGAGGATTTGAGAGAACCATTCAACCATCCTCCCATTAACCCTTAAGTTAACTGAATATGCTCAAAAATATTTTGGGTTTATTAATTAAGATGCATGAATCTCTCTTTTCTTGATTGATTAATCTTCACCCGTGAAGCAGTCGCTTTAGCCACGAATCCGATCTTGGACTCCAAAAATGTTTTTAACAGCAGCGATCCTAGAAGTAGATCTGTATTGGAGATTCAGTCAGCTTTTCAACGCCTTCTTTCAGAATCAAGACTGTATCTTCTATTCTTACACCGCCGAATCCTGGAATGTAGATCCCAGGCTCTATCGTCACAACGTTGCCCTCCACCAGAACATCCCTGCTTTTAGGGCTTAAAGTAGGCGGTTCATGAACATCAAGTCCAACCCCATGCCCTAGGCTGTGAACAAAATATTCGCCGTAACCAGCTTTTGAAATATAATCCCGTGCAACACGGTCAACTTCCTTAGCCTCAACTTTTGCCCGAGCAGTTTTCACGGCTAACTCCTGAGCCTTTCTGACGGTCTCATAAATCTCAAATTGCTTAGATGAAGGTTTGCCGATGATGAAGGTTCTTGTCAGATCGGAAGAGTAGTCTCTATACTTCGCGCCTATATCTATGACTACTAGATCTCCTTTCTTGATGACGCGGTCTCCGCAGCCGCCGTGGGGGAAGGCTGAGTTTGAACCTGAACTTACAATCGTCTCGAAAGCAACCCCATCTGAACCGTTCTTCCTCATTTCATACTCAATTTCAGCTGCAACTTCACGTTCACTTATCCCTGCTTCGATGATCTCCGCGGCTTTCTCCATTCCTCGACTCGTCAACTCTGCGGCTTTCTTCATGAGGGAGATCTCTGATGGATCTTTCACTCTTCTCAAGGTCCATACGAGGTCGCTGGCATCTTTAAAGGCGACGCCATCTGAGGATTCCTTTAGCTTCAGATATGTTGATGCTGCGAGAGAGTCGAAGCCGAGATTACGAATCTTTCGGGTTTTCAATCTATCAGTGACCTTTTTGATGAGGCTCTCCTCCTGTTTCACTAGCTCAACAGATGCCTCTCTGGTTTCAACCTTTGCAGCTTCATAATTAACTCCATATACGAATAGGATGCTTTCGCCGTCTCTGAGAACAAGAAGCATTGAGCCGCCTGAAAATCCAGTGAAATAAAGCATATTTTTCGTTTCAGCAACTAAAAACCCGTCGAGGCTTCTTGCTTCCATAAGGTTTAGAAGTCTTTCAATTCGAGTTTCCAATTCGGTTTCTCCATTTTTCATATTCAATACGGGATATTCAAAGATAGAGGGATATTAATCCGAAAAAAGACCGTGAAGAAGCTACCAATGATTATAGCTGACGATCTCCTCTAGAGGGCTCCTATTAGTCACCGGTCCCTTTTCTTCAGCTGGATATCCTAAAGGCGTCAAAGCTACAACACGTGCCTCTTCTGGAATCCCTAATGCCTTCTTCACTTCCTCTTCTCGGAAAGCTCCAATCCAGCATGTTCCAAGCCCCTGCTCCCAAGCCTCGAGAATCAAGCTTTGCATCGCAATTGCAAGATCAACCTTCCAGTATTCTTCTCCATCGCTTCTAACCCATGCTTTATGAGGCAGCGCGCATCCAACGATTATTACAGGCGCAGAGATGAACCAGTCTCGATTATATGCTGCCCTAAGTTTTTCTTTGACTTCAGGGTCAGTTACAACGATGAATCTCCACGGCTGACGGTTAGCCGCGGATGGAGAGAGCCTAGCTGCTTCGAGGACTTTAGAGAGTTTTTCCTGCTCAACGGGTTTATTCTGATATTTTCTTATGCTTCTTCTCGTTTTGATCGCCTCAAAAACATCCATCTTTCCAATCAACCTCTCACACATATTTTGGGAATAACAATTTAAATAATATCCCTTCCTTTTTAAAAGGGGACTAATTCAACGAAAGATGCATCTAACATTTTGTAAATAGCTTTCATGAGGATAAAAGAAATGACGGATTTAGAAAAGGCGAAGAGAATACTGAAGGACAAAAATCAATCATTGGTAATAATAAAAGACGGAAAAACAATCTTCTGCTCAGATTCTCCCGGGATAGACGGCATACTTCAAGCGATCGAAAAATTCGGGGAACAACTCTCCGGAGCATCAGTGGCAGATAAAGTAATAGGGAAAGCCGCGGCTCTTCTCCTCGCATATACCCAAGTCGCGGAGGCATACGCAGTTACAATGAGCAGAAAAGGGCTAGGAACATTGAGGAACCATGATATCCCCGTTGAATATGATGTTCTCGTCCCCGAAATACTGGATAGAAAGGGAAGAGACATCTGCCCATTCGAAAAATTCGTGTTGAAGATTGAATCTCCCAGTCAAGCTTTTGAGGAACTGAAAAGATACGTAGAAAGCCTCAAAGAAAGAAAAGGGAGATAAACTTGCCTTAATCGAAGAATCTTTATGAACCTTCAGGTTCCTTGACGATTCTCAAGAATTCTTTGATCAACTTTTCAGTGTAGACTATTCCTTTAAATTCTAACCCATACCTCCTCAGTACAATCGCAATCACGTCGTAGTTTCTATCCTCCCAAAACTTTCTGATGATCTTGACATCTTCCTTGGTTATTTTATCCGCTAAGAGCTTAGCCTCTTTCAGCACTTCCTTTCTATTCACACGTCCCTCTACAACCAACGGTTTCTTCCTAGCCTCAGATTCAAGAAATCTCATGAATCCATTCTCAGGCAATCCTTGGTCCCCTTTACCACTTTAAGATTTATGAAGCCGCAATCTTTAATCTTTTCACTCCCACATCGAAGGGAGAAAAAGCGTCAAAGATGATTTGCAATTTTCTCAGTCAGCAAGTTCCCTAGCTATTCAGGATTTTTGAAGAGTTCATCCAAAACTTCATCTGGGTTAAACGCTTCTTTCGATCTTATCGAGGCTTCTTCAACGTAAAGCTGAGCCGCATATCTCAAGGCTTCTTCACTTACCGGTATAAAATCTTCATCACTATGGAAATAATCCATAAGAGAAGCTGCACACGCGAAGCGAAGCGCCTTATCCTCAAGCCTCGCTGAAAACTTCACCACCCCCTCAGGTATGCGCTCTAAAATCGCAGCTCTCGTCCTCCCGATGACTTCAAAGACCCTCGGCGTTATCATAACCGGCTTGAACCTAAAACGCTTCTGGACTAATGGATGGCCAGTCTCAATCGCATAGACAAGCGTGAGGTGATCCCTGATCTTTTTAGCATCCTTCTCAACATCTATTGCGCCCAAGGCTAATTTCATCTGGCTTTTCGTAATCTCGATGAATCGTTCCTTCGTCAAGCGATGCAATCTGCATAGCATTCTATCTTCAATAGCATTGAAGTTAGGATCCTGAATCGTCACCTCATATCCTTTATGATGAACCGCAACGTTATAGTTAACAGAGAAGAACGATGTGAACCTGTAGGGCCCAATCACTTCGTTATGCGTTTCATACTTTATTTCCCCCTGCTCCATAGCTATCTTCAAAGGCTCAACCATCCCTTTATACCTGAAAAAATCATTGAACTCAGGAACTATGAAATTGAAGACTCTGCCAGCGTAGGCCTCGCCGATTCTGATGAAGAACGCAGGCGTCATCCCGCCGCAATACCGATTTCTCCCTGGAAGACCGTGGGCACCGATCTTCGCGCTTGGCTTACCCAGAATCATATCCCTCGTTGAGAAGCTTTTCCCGGTTCCCGGATCGCCGAATAAAGCTAAGGACCACCCTGTCTTTCTGCCTGTTTCTCCCTTTTCATGAACGATCTTAACGTTGGCTAATCCATACTGCTGGGTTATGCTGAGGAGACTATCAAAATATAATACTGGTCCAAAACGCTCCTGTAGGTAAGATGCGAGAAATCCTATTCCGAACTTCTTACCAAACCTAATCGTCCTCTCAAGCCTCTTTTTAAGAAGATCCTCCAAGTATCTGTCGAATTCGCTATCCATCTTCCGGATTCTTTCCCGTTCCTCTTCCAGAGGATCCGGAGGCCTCTTCTCTTTTATTCCTTTATTCATCCCCATACTGGGAGCTTCAGGAAGTTGAATTTCACGTGGAAGAGAGAGAACACGACGCCTTGAACGTTTACTTTTCAAACCTAGCTCAGCCTCTATAAGCGGGATGGTCTCCTCGAGGATTCGCCATTCTTTGTATCGGTCTCCATCGTAAGAGACGACGATCAAGTTCAATCTGGTTAACGCTTTCAGTATGTCTTCCAAGCCCGTTGACTTCACATCTCTTTTAAGCTCCCTCAGATTTGCCGCTCCACCTCGCTTCAGCATCGACTTCAAAACTAATATTGCATCCGATCCGTGCAGTGCTTTCGCCCTACGAATCGCCTCTTCAACATTCTTTTCAAATCCGCCGAG
>PIYJ01000070.1 GCA_003601725.1 Candidatus Bathyarchaeota archaeon | reverse complement strand
AAGTATCGGGCTGAAGCCTTCGGATTCAAGAAGGGACGTGGAATAATAGGCGGCTTAGCTGCGATAGGTGAAGAGCTAAAAGGCGATTATACATATGAGCTCATAGCCTACCGAACCCCAGAAAACAGGGGAACCCCTCGGAGAGTAAAGGCTTCATCAGTTATTGAGATGGATAGAAAACTAGGCCGCTTAGTTTTCAATAATGTTGACTATGAAACTGGAAGGGTCCTCATAACCCCGCGGGGACCAGACCCGGTTCTTTACGGTATAAGAGGAGAGACAGCTGAAGCAGTTAGATGCGGCCATCGATTTGTAGTCTCAGAGGAGCCAGTTGAACGGTGGGTTATATTTCGAACTAATCAGGGAACAGATGCTCATCTGAGGAGAACCGTCTCGATCAGCGAAGTGAAGCCTTACAATCCAGTTATAGTCAGCGGGGAAGTTTCGGAAGCTCCCAAGATCATCAAAGGCGGACATGTGATCTTTAAGATTAGGGATGAAACCGGCCAGATCGATTGTGCGGCATATGAACCTACAGGTGATCTTCGAAGAGTAGCGGAGAATCTTACTGTAGGCGATTTTGTTGAGGTTTATGGTGGAGTTCGTCCGCCTTCACCTAGAAATCCTATGACGATAAACGCTGAGAAGATTAGGGTCTTGAAGCTAGCCTCCATCCGCGTCTATCATAATCCCTTATGTCCAATATGCGGGAGAAGAACTAAATCTATGGGGCGGGGGAAGGGTTTCGAATGCAAAAAATGTGGCTTTCATGGCAGAAACCTCAAAAAGATCGTTACAGAGAAGACAAGACGTCTGAAGCTTGGATTATATGTGACGTCTCCACGTTCACAGAGGCATCTCACTAAGCCGCTGAGTAGATATGGTCAAGAAAAAAAGGGGCTTCCGGACTTCGTTGGCGACGTTATTCCATACGAAAAAATTTCTGGCTGTTAAAGGCCAATACTGTTTTCTTCAGGCGGATTCTCGACCCATGAAAATTTCTTCTGAAGGGATTTCGGATAGTACATCTTCCAATCGAAGTCTACTCTTTTGCCCCAACGGTAATAGATTCTAGGGTCAATATAGCTCTTCAACGAAGTGTTCAAGTTGTAATCTCGGGTCTCCATCTTTGCTTTGATCTGGAGCTTCGTCTTCTCTATGAAGGTACGCTCCCGCTGCTTTAGCTTTACCAGCCTTTCCTGAAGTCTCCTCAATTGTTCTTTGTGTCTACCTTTAAGTTTTCTGATAATTTCCCTCTGCTTTTTGATTCTTCTCCGAAGGCTCGTTATTCTTTTCTTCAATGTTTTTGTTGATTTTCCTTCTTTTTCTCTTTCGGCCAATTGCCGCTGGATCTCTGTAAGCTTCTCTTTCATCGATTCAAGCTTTTCCTGGTATCTTTTAAGCCTCTCGACATATTGTTCCCTTTTCTCCCTTATTTTTTCCTTGATCTTTCTTTCTGATTCCTTAGCCCTCTTCATTCTCTCCTTTAGCCGTTCCTTCCTTCTCTCCAGTGAAGCTCTCCAAGTCTTTGGGATCTTGCGGCGGTGATTACAGACCTTAGCGGCTTCGAGATTCGCCATGGTAGCTACGTACTTCTTTACGTAATCTGGATCCTCCCTTTTCACAGGAGTGCCTTCAAGTTTTTCTTCAACTGCTTTTGAGGCGTAATAGGTGCGGAAGACCTTAGCTGAAAGCCCGGTTGCTACCTCGTCGAGGAATTCGCTTACTCGCTTCGAGTTGACCCCATCGAAGATCGTTGACTTCGCGTTAGATGAAAACTCCTTTAGATTTCTTATGACGAGTCCGGGAAGCTCAACCTTGAAGATGTGCGGAACGGAATCTTTTCCGAGAAAGTTAAAGACGACTTTCCCGTCCTCTTCGAATTTTATGTGTTCAGGCCGAAGAGTTGATGCGCCTACGGTGTCTGCTTCTTCCGGGTCTTTTTCATCTCCAACTCGGATCTTAAGCCTATCAATCAAGTAACATACAGTCGCAGTCTTCCTCCTTATAGGATCATCCGCGTCGAGGTTTTTCATTATGTGATCCTTTATTCTCTCGATGTTTCGCCGGAGCTCTATGGCCTTATTGAACTTTTCAATCTCCCTCTTCTGCTTCAGTTTGCTATTTTCAGACAGCCAGACATACTTCATCTTTCCTGAGAGCTTATCTCTCCAACGTGCGATCCACATAACATCTGGTTCCCAAACGATCCTTTTCCAGTTTCCAGGCGGTCGAGGAGCATCAGGCGAAAGGTTAAGCTCAATATCCTCTTCGCTTGGCCCTTCCTTCCATCTCCCACGTTTAGGATGCTTCCCGCGTCCCATGAAGATGCATGACGGCTCAGCCGTATAGTTGCTGATCTCCATTCTAACGCCGTCAACAATTGCATAGCCATACTTCTCTTTGTTAGATTCTCTCACTGCTTTTCTTTCTTCCCTTAGCCTTCTTTTCTCTTCCTTTGTTAGACTTTCCTTCCAAGCTCTTTCCTTTTCTATATAGTCTATAATCTCAGAAAAGTCGAAATCTTCTGGATCGAGAGCCTTATTGATTCCAAGCGCACTGCAGAAATCCTTGAAGAAATTTCGGACGAAAACTTTATCATTAACATATTCGGTTCCCATCTTCTTTACCCAAGCGACTGCCATCTCCTCTTGCTTAGGCGTGAGAAGTATTCTCTTCCCCTTCACCGATATGTGAAGCCTCTTCCACTCATATTTTGGAATTAGAATCCCATTGTGAATAAGTTGCTTCATAGGTTCCGTTCTCGCCCAGCTTTTTCGAATGACTTCGTCTCTCTCATAATTAAGCGTTGCTTCATCTAAAAGGAGGGTAAAAGGCATTTAAGCGGCAACTTGTCTAAAATCGTTTTAGGCCATCGTTAAAGCTAATAAAACTAATGTATAATTTCTCCATAAGCTTTATAATAACGTCGTTTCGCTATCGAAAGCTAGAATTGAACAATGTTCTCTAATGGGTCGAACATTAAATTTCAATTGGAGGTTTTAGAAACACCCCGTGAATCTATTAATCCTATAATCTTCGTTGAAAATGCGATTCTTATCGGTCGTAATGGATCATTACTAGAAGGAAAAAAGGCGATCTTAAGATCGTTCAGAAGCCTTTCTCCAGATCATAAATTTCAGCAACAGACAAAAAGGAGTCGGATGGAGAGGATAAGTTGCTAAATGAGAAGGCGGAAGTAATAATCATAGAAGATGATGAAGAGATCCTTGAAAGCTTAAAGGAGATTCTTCAATCAGAGGGTTATGAAGTTGATGCCGCGACCGATGGTGAAGAAGGCATAAAGAAATGCAGAGCCAAACCGTTCGACATAGCTCTATTGGACATTAAATTACCGGGAATGGATGGAACAAGAGTTCTGGAGATTCTACATAAAGAGTTTCCTAACATGATAAAAATCATGATCACTGGATATCCATCCTTAGAGAACGCCGTCGCTTCACTGAAAAAAGGAGCCGATGCATACTTAATGAAGCCGGTGAATCCATCGAATCTTTTGAAGGTTATAGATGAAAAAATGAACGAAAGAGCCCAAAGAAAAATGTTGAGGCTAGATCAAAATAACAGAATTTCTGGTTTTCCAAATCAAAATGTCAGTTAGATGTGATGATCTTGAATAATAGAAACAATGTCCCCTCGGAGATAATAAAATTCTTTAGGATGTTCCCCGGGCAAACCTTGCTCATCAAGGGTAAACCCGGCACTGGAAAGACGATTCTATCATTCGAGATTCTAAAAGAGATATGTGAAGAACGTAATGGACTTTACGTATCTACGAGGATTACGCCTGAAAAGCTTTACAGCCTCTTCCCTTGGATAAAGGATATTGTTCCGGAAAGAAATGTGGTTAACGCTACGCCTAAAAGACTCAATGAAGCCTTAAGTTCCATGAGGTATTTTCCGGGTCAACCATTCGACTTCGACTTTGCATTGAACTTTTTCAAGATGCTTTATGAAGATGCTGAAGAAATGAATAATCCGGTTGTCGCAATCGATAGTTGGGATGCCATATTAGGAAGCCTCAACCTTCAAGATAACAGCGTCTCTTTCACACAGAGCATATGCGATTTCTGTCACGATGTTAAAACTCATCTGATTTTAATATCAGAGACCGATGGACCGACGGATCTTGACTACATAGTAGATGGAATCGTGACTCTTCTAGATACAAACGTACGCGGAGAAGCGACGGATGGACAACCATATCTGGAACACTCAAAATCTCGAACATTGAGAAAAATCAGAATAGATAAGCTCCGAGGCGTAGAGAGAAGAAGAAAGAGCTACGCCTTTACTCTTCAGAATGGACGATTCAAATATTTTCCTCCTTACAATAGGATACGGACCACTAAGATTGAATCCCTTCCGGACATCGATGAGATGCATCGATCAAGCGGAATAAAAGACTTTGATAGAATAACTGGCGGTCTTAAAAGAGGAGGGTTAACCCTCTTCGTAGTGGAACATGGAGTGGGCCTTCGTTACGTTCCATTCCTCGATCAAATAGCGATTAATCTATCCTTAAAGGGTCTGGGAGTTGCCCGTTTACGTTCCGTAGGTTCCATGCTGCTTGAGGATTATGATCTCCTAAAACGATATGAAGGGATATACTTCTACAAACCGGAATCTTGGATAACTTGGCGTCTGGAGAGGCTCTTTCCCTCCGCGGAGGAGTACAGAAGATTCCTTGAGACGATCAGGAAGGATAAGGCTGACCTCATGGAGTTTTCATTGATGGAGTCACGGAAAGAATACCTCAGTTTTCTGGAGAGATTGAAGAAGAAACATTCAGCAGTCGTCGAGTTTTTAGGCTTAGATACCTTCGAGATTCTTTACGGCGCGGAGAACACCTTGAAGCTATTAGATGAAGCTATCACTAGGGCATTGGAGAATAATGAGATACTCATCGCTGTTGCTAAGAGGGGAATGAGATCCATAGAGATGATAACTCAACTCGCTGCTGCTCATTTTGTCTTCAAGGATATTTTAGGAAACTTGTTCATATATGGAGAGCAGCCTCGAACTGGACTTTACAATATCTCTTCAGATGAGAAGGGTATACATCTAACTCCTGTTGTTTAGATTTTTCAGATGCTTGAATGAATCGTAAGAAAACACTTTAATCATCGCACTGTGTATTAATGATAAAGCCATAAATATAATAAATGAAAGGTGACAGTTAGAAATGAGTGCTGGAATTAAACTTCCACCAGCTGTCCAAGAAAGATTACTACGACTTCAACAACTACAGCAGACCCTTCAGAACGTTTTAGCTCAGAAACAACAGGTTGAACTTGAACTTTTAGAAGTTGATAAAGCTTTAGAAGAACTTGAGAAGACCCCTGATGACGGGGTTATCTATAAATCTGTCGGTTCCCTTCTCATTAAGACTGAAAAATCGAAGATTACTGAGGAACTTAACGAAAGAAAAGAACTAGCTAATATGAGAATCTCAGTTCTCGGAAAGCAAGAAGAAAGGCTTAGAAGCCAAATCAAAGAACTTAATGAGAGACTTCAGAGAGACCTTCGTCCACTCTCATCGTAGTAACGGTGAACTCTTTGAAAGAGGTGAGGAGAACTAGCCTTTCGTATGAGCAGTTAGAGAGACTATGTGAAATAGCTGAAGAAGCTGCTAGGAGATATGTAACTTCAAAAATTCCTAACCGGGGAATCTCGGATTTATCAATCTCAGTGAATTCAATAGATTCTGAAGCGTTAAATCTTGAAATAGATGTGGAGATAACGCTTTCTCCCATCTTTAGAAAAGTCGATGTGGAAAAACTCGCTAAGGAAGCTGTTAACGCTGCCTTCAAAGCGGCAGAAGATTATTTGAGGGATGCATCTTGTCGTTCCAAGCCGTCAAATCTTTAATTCATGAAGTAGCTCCGAGACGTATACTACTTCTTTGCCACCAAAATGCAGATCCAGATGCTTTATGTTCAGCCTTCGTGTTCTCGGAGCTTCTGAAACGTATAAACCCCAAAGCAAAGATGGAGATTGCATCACCTGAAGGCATAAGCAAGCTTTCCGAGGCTTTATCGGACTTCTTGCCCATACAAGTGACGACAGATCATCCCGAATTTGCTGCTGATGTAATTGTAATGTTGGATACAAACACAACTAAGCAGCTAGGACCTTGGGAAAAAGAGGTGAGGAAGTCGACTGCTCCCCTCATAGTTATTGATCACCATGCAAGCCACCCAGAGACTGAACGACTCGCATCCCTTGTTGTCTGCGATGAAAACGCCTCCTCAACATGTGAGATAATTTACAGATTCTTTGAAGAATTAGGTATAAAGCCTTCAAAAGAAGAGGCACAGGCCCTATTCTTGGGAATAGCCTTTGATACTAAACATTTTGTACTTGCAAATTCAAGCACCTTCAAGGTAGTTGCATCTTTAGTTGAATCAGGTGTCGATGCCCAAAAGATTCTTTCCCGACTCTCGCTTCCGACGAGCTTACCTGAACGCATAGCTAGGCTTAAAGCTTGCAGAAGGATGCAGCTAATCCGGATAAATGATTGGCTTATCGTCTTCTCTCGTGTAAGCTCCTTTCAAGCATCAGCTGCCCGCGCCCTAGTTGGGAATGGGAGCACACTTAGCACTTGTTGGAGGTCAAAAGAATGATAATCTCCAGATCAGCATCAGATCAGACCCAGAATTCTACAAGGAGACAGGCTTCCATTTAGGCAAGGACCTCGCTAAGCCCTTAGGCGAGTATTTCCATGGTATGGGAGGGGGTCACTCAACGGCGGCTGGGATGAACGGCATAGGGGACTTTGAAGCTGTGGTTAAGCGAGCTATACGGCTCATAAGGGAAAATCTGAAAAAAGGTAATCGCCATTCAAATTAGAAGCGAAGAACCTCATTGATTATAGGCAGTTTCTCAGCCAGCCATGATTGGGGTCATCAGACCAAGCGCCATATTTTCTCTCTTCACCTGCAAGCACCCAGAGATAGTACAGCTGATAGCCCGGGGCTGCGACAACAGGATGATAGCCTCGTGGAATAACAACTGTGGCGTCATTCTCCAAAAGGAATATTTCATCAAAGGGCTCCTCATCTTCCGGGGAGGTATAGATTCTTTGCAGTCCAAAACCATTCGGCGGCTTGACCTTGAAGAAGTATACTTCTTCTAAAGGCATTTCAGACGGGCCTTTTCGGTCATGTTTATGCGGCGGATAACTTGACCAGTTCCCAGGGGGATTGAATGTCTCTCCCACGAGGAGCCTTTGAGCTTTAACGTTTTCTCCGATAGATGTGTAGACTGTTCTTTTCCAGTTCCAAGCGCCTACTTGGTTCTCCATGACGTCTTCCGGCTTCACGAGGATTGGTGGAGATCTGGAATTGCTTGGGGCCATTGAGACGCCGATCTCCACCTGTGATTCAGCTATTATGCGGTACTCAACTTTTGGAGGGAGATACACCATTGTAGGTTTGCCTGAGAAGACGTCACGTCTATAGCCAATCGAATTGTATGATACTTTCTGAGTTGCGGTTTCCACTTGTATGCTGCATTTTCCTCCGAAGATTGTTAGGACGACTTCACGGTTTCCGGTTTCTCCTGCATATTCATCATTCTTTTCAGGTAGGAAGACCCTGCCGAATTCGATATATTTGAGCTCCGAATTTTTGGGGGATACTACACACGTGTAGCCTTTTTCAAGTTTTACATTCTTAAAGATCCTTTTCATCATAGATTTGCTCCTTCTCACAACTTTTCTATATTATGATAATAAAATTATAGCAGTTTACCTCTCTTTTATAATTGAAGGGGAATCTGAAATTATGATATGTATCAGCTACAAGAATGGGAGCTAAACGATTAAGATCCACAAATGGGAGGGTTAGGCTTTTAGGAGTAAACATTAGAGTTATATTTCAGCATCACAAACTTGGACACGCCGATAAAGATTCTCCACCTGAAAGGAGGCCGAATGCCAAATGAGCGATGCTATTCAGATATTTAAGAGATTTTTTGAAGAACAAAAACGGGACATAAAGATTTACGATTCATCTGTGGTTGAAAAGGATAATCTAACCTTTTTCTTGATGCGGGAAAAATATGAGCGGAAAATGGTTATAATATATCCCTCGGAGAATCCTGATGATGCTCACAAGAATTTTATTGCAGAAGAAGAAGGGAAATTGAACAACGACCTGAATTATAAGATTTGCCCTTGCAATGACCGAAACTCATCAGAGCTACGTAAACAATTACCATTCACTAGACCGCGAGTAATAGGTTTAACTCCAGCTATCGGGACCGGTGACCGCGTCGGGTTAGCTACACCTGGCCACATTCGCGCTGTCCGTAAATTCGGCGTCTTCCCGGTTCTTGCTCAGCAATCCATTCGGGAGATGAAGCGGACCGCTAGGGCTCCTCGAGATGTTATGAACGATGTTTCTTGGGCCGTCTTTCAAGAAGGCTACCGAGATGGCTTTGCCGCTGATGCAGACCACTTGAAGACTGAAAGAGACGTTCAAGCAACGTTTGAGGCGGGCTTCACAATGTATACCATAGATCCTTCAGACTACGTTGACGATGAAGCGGACAGATACAACTTGGAAACGCTTAAGGAAAAGTTTGAGCAGTTGCCTTGGAGCGACTTAGCATGCGATAAAACGGATCTTTTTGAGATGTATTTAGGAAAAGAATTCGAGATCAAGTCTAAAAATGGAAAAAATGTTTTGAAGCTTACTTTTTCAGAGGAAGATCTCCTTAGGGCAGCGGTGAAATACTCAGCTGCTATTGCCCACACTTTAAGGTTGAAACGCCTTCTAGATGAATTATTCAAGGGCAAAAGTTATGACTTGGAGATGTCCGTTGATGAAACAAGCACACCTACTAAGCTTCTGGAGCATCTCTTCATAGCTTTAGAGCTGAAAAGATTGAATATTCGCATTCAAGGGTTGGCCCTTCGATTTGTAGGCAGATTCGAGAAGGCGATCGACTATATCGGCGACCTAGAAGAGTTCAAGAAAACATTCCAGTATCACGTATTAATAGCTAGAAAGTTTGGGCCTTACAAGCTTAGCATCCACTCGGGAAGTGATAAATTCTCAATCTATCCAATTCTAGGTGAATTTGCTGGGGACATAATTCATCTCAAAACGGCGGGAACGAGCTATTTGGAGTCACTGCGTATTATAGCGAGGCATGATCCAACGCTGTTCCGTGAGATTGTTCGTTATAGCATTCAGCACTTCGAAGAAGATAGGAAGACATATCATCTCAGCACTGATCTTTCAATGGTTCCACCAGTCGAAAAAGTTTCAGACGAGGATCTTGAAAAGATTTACCTCGACGATAACAACGGAAGGCAAGTATTACATGTTACTTACGGTTCAATATTAACAGCGAAGAGAGAAGATGGAGATTGGCTTTTCCGAGACCGGATTAGAAGAGTTTTAATCGATAAAGAAGAGGAATATTATCAGACCATCTCTAGACATATCGAGAGGCACATTGAACCCTTATGGCTCACAAAAGTTAAGAGTTGACGGCGTGAAATCTGTTAAGCTAGCATTCTTTTTCCATTTTGTGGATAAATTCGATGCATCTTCTCTTGAAGTTTTCATAGCTATTTGAGAATTCATTCATGGTTTTGACTGTAGCTCCGAAACTGCCCCATTCATCCGGCTTAATTCCACGATTCCCATATCTGCTCCAGTCTTGAATCTCCGCCTCTTTAAGAATCTCTTGTTGATGAGACGTAAGCTCATATGATCTTATGAACTCCTCTTTAATGTCCACCCATTCTTCCGTTAGTCTCCGAAGAATCTCAGGATCGAGCTCCTTCAAGACGGATTCTCTGTATTCTTGAATGTCGAAACCTTTCTCTAGGCTGGTCGACAGCACGTTCATCTGATGATTCGGAAACTCTGTGTGAGTCATATTTGTTCCGCTGAGAGTAAGAAGCGTCTCTCTAGGATGTCTCTTTGAAGCTGGCAACACATCGATTCCCTTTAAGACTTCTTCCGCTTGTTTAGATGTGAGTCCATACTTTGAGCTCAAATAAGAGATCCATTTGGGAACGTTCTGAGGACTGAAGAAGATCTCGTATACACGCTTTGTGACGAGGATCCCGCAATGTTCTATGTCATGTTCAAGTTTTTCAAGGAAATCTTTCACTTTCTCCTCGGAGCTGAAGGGGACGCCGGACCGTGCAAGAAACTCAATGAGTGGTTCTTTGTTAATAGGGCGAAGATATTTCCTGCTGCTAATCGTTCTTATCATATCCTCTACTGTTTCCTTACTTTCCACTTCCTCCAACGCATTCAGCTTCGCTGCTAAATCCTTTAAGGCAGATTCCTTGTCTTTAATCTTCTCCAAGGCTCTGCTGAGAAGTTTTTCAGCTTGAACCTCCCGTAGATGATCGTCAAGCCTTCCGCCCATGTTCGTTTCATACACGGTGGTTAAAGGTATCCCCTTCTTAACGGCTTCAGCTCTACCTTCCATCTTGGCTAGTATCAGCTCAACTTCCTGAGAAACGGTGAATGTAACCGTGTTATTTGTGCCTATTCCTAGACTTTCAAGCTTTCTCGTTATGTCAATCGATGCTGGGGAGCTTCCAGCAACCTTGAATACGATGTTAGGTCTTCCCCGCTCCTCAGTCTCAGAGTATCCCCATAACAAGTAGGAATCATATCTTCTAAGGAAATCCTCGGCATCCTTGTAGAATTTAAGAGCATACCTGACGCTTTCCTCGTAATTATCCGCTATGTTCGGGTTTAACTGCAAACTTATCATGCCATGATACATCTTGGAGGCTATCGCTATCGGCCTGAAAACAACCAGGTTTCTCCAGATGCTTACTTCCGTAGCGTAAACAGCTATGTCATCACTGAAATCTTCAGGGTCTTCAAGGAGATCTTTCTGCTCCTTAATTATAGTCTTGAAATCTGAACAGAGGTCTTCTTCTCTGAATCCCTCCCATTGGGTCGGATCGTCCGTATAGGCGATCGCTGCGAGAGAAGGATTCGTTGATACTTGAACGAAACCTAAATGTCGAAGCCATCTAAGCCCAAGGGCGTAATCATTGCCGAATTTACACATCCCTGCAGTGCTCATCCTGTAGTAAACGTTATTTCTGATCTGTTCTACAGCTGACTCTAGAAAAGAATTAAGGACGTTCTTTTCGTCGATCTTCTTCTCAATCTCCCTCGCAACATAAGCAACCATTGAGCCTGGGGGTCTATAATACTCTTCCATCACTTTCTTCATTTCTGAAAGGAAAATCTCTACGACAGCCTTGGCGATTGGAGCGTCACCCTTGCCTATTGGGCTTTTCCGTTCGTACTCCTCCATTCCGCGTAAGGCGTCCATGACCATCTTTATTGCGTCTTCAGCTTCCTCATCGCTGAATCCTATGATCTCCTTCTCAAAACCAGCAAGGTTCAGAGCTATGTTGAGAAGGACATTGTATATCCTGCTGCATAAAATTATGGTTCTTTCATTTTTTTCCTGAATAAACGAATAGTTGAATGTAAAGTTTAACTGACGGATCACATTTCCAACCGTTTCTCTTAGATGCCCATGCATCTCCTTGTGTAATATATGATCCGCTGCGAGTTTTGTGTATCCCTTTGACGCGAGGTAAACTATGTGTCCAGCGTGATCCTCGCTGGGAGGGGGATACTCCAGTTTCTCAGGCATCGCGGAAGAAATTATCTCTTTGACCGTTTTCATATCTGAATTCCCCACCTAAAAATGCATGTTCAAACATTTAAGAAGATCGCTAATTTATTTTTTGTTAATTTTTCCATTCTATGTCTTGTATCCTTACGAAATGTGAAGAGGAGTATAGAAAAAATGGCAATTTCAAATGAGTTAGATGCTTTTCTTCTTGATCTCAATCTGATGTTAAGGACATTGAACTTGTGATGCTGGTCTAATCTCCGCCTATAAAACCGTTTGAATTGGTAGGACTCATAAAGATGGGGAAAGGCTGCTAAGCCAATTTAATGTTTTTTCTATAACTTCTTGGGTATGTTCCTTTTTTGTGAAAGTGTGATCCCCGCCTTTAATTATGTACAGCTCGTTTTTGTTATTGAGATTCTTGAGCACCCCGTATCCCTTTTGAGCATCATCCATGGGGACAACACTATCTGAATCACCGTGGATTATTAGAACCGGTACTTCAATTTTATCCAAAACTTCAAGGGGCACAGGGGAATCAACCGTCTCAAAGAAATCTTTCTTAAGGTACCAGCCGTTCCCGATGTGCACGGCTTCTCCCTTCTCTAATTTTTTGAGGTCTT
>PIYJ01000069.1 GCA_003601725.1 Candidatus Bathyarchaeota archaeon | reverse complement strand
TTTTTCGCATTTCTCCCTTAGGAGACATTTCCCTCTTTCTTGATTTAAGGTAAAGTATTAACTCCTTTAAATAAATAAATTTCTTCTCTTAATTCTTTAAGCTGCTTCTCACCGATCTCCATGGCAGTCTTGTAACTGAAAATATTGTTTCATTTATAAAGAGATTTTTTCTGTAAACCGAAAAAGAAAGAGGATAGACTTCTCAGCCTCTTCTCCTAGACGACCGTGAAGCTCTCCACTGTTTCCTTGTCCAGCCTCTTCACAAGCTCGATGACGAGCTTAACGGCGTTTTCAACATCTTCAAGGCTGAGCAGCCCTACGTGACTATGGATATGCCTCGTCGGCACGCTGATCACAACGCTTGGACATCCAACCCTATTCAGATGGATCCTCCCTGCATCGGTGCCTCCCCGAGCGACCTGTGAGAGCTGAAGGGGAACCCCGATCTCCTCAGCGGTTCTTATGACGAATTCCTTAAGCGGCTGATTCGGAATCATGCTTCGATCGAAAGTCAGCAGGCTTGGCCCCTTACCCATCTTCGCAGGAGCCTCGAAAGGCTTTATGCCCGGAACATCTCCGGAAATGTCAACCTCAAGCACGATACCCACATCCGGATCGACAAGATGAGCAACCGTTTGTGCTCCTCTGAGCCCCACCTCTTCTTGAACCGTCGCGGCGCCATAAACCGTGTTCGGATGTTCAATCCCATTCTCTTTTATTCTGCGAATGGCTTCCATCAAGATGAAGGCTCCTATCCGATCATCGAAGGCCTTTCCCATAGCAACCTTCCCATCGTGAATAAGAGAAAACGGAGACCAGGGAACTACGGGGTCGCCTATCTTTACACCCATCTTTTCGGCTTCCTCTTTTGATGTAGCACCTATATCGATGAACATCTTATCCTTCGTTACGACCTTTTTCCGTTCCTCCTCGGTCAGCAGATGCGGAGGCTTAGCCGCTATGACGCCTATCACGTCGCCTTTCGATGTTCTCACCACAACCCTCTGAGAGAGGAGAACCTGATCCCACCAGCCTCCGAGGGGATTAAAGGACAGGAAGCCCGTTTTTTCTTCTATGCCTGAAACGACGAAGCCGACTTCATCGATGTGCCCCGCTAAAAGCACATGAGGCCTCTCATCTTTTCCCTTCGCCACATAGACTATGGAGCCCAGCTTATCCGCCAAGATCTCGTCGGCATATTCCTTCATGTAATCCTTTATTATACGTGCCGTTTCCCTCTCGAACCCTGAAGGCCCGAAGGACTCAGTCATACGTTTAAGGATGGATAACGCTTTTTCATCAAACATACAATTCCCCTTCTTATTTTCATATACTTTTTATAAATTCCTTAATCCTTTTTATGCCTTCAGAGATTATCTGAATATCACTTGCATAGGAGACCCGTACATATCCCTCGCCGCATTCTCCGAAGATGCTTCCCGGAGTCGTGGAGACCCCGGCTTCTTCTAGAAGTCGTAGACAGAATTCTGAGCTCGACATATTCAAGCTTGATATGTCCGGAAAGATGTAGAATGCTCCTTGAGGCATGACGCATCGGATCTCCTCAATCTCACTGAGCTTCTCAAATATGAAGCGTCTTCTCCTATCGTACTCCTCAACCATCTTCTCAACTTGATCTTGGGGGCCTCGTAAAGCGGCTACTCCGGCCTTCTGCACGAAGCTAACGGGACAAGTCGTTGTTGACTGCTGAATTCGAGCCATAGCTTCAATTATCTCTCCATTCGCATACGCATAGCCAAGCCTCCACCCAGTCATCGCATAGGTCTTGCTGAACCCATTCACAACGATCGTTCTGTCCCTTCCGTCTTCAAGCGACGCGGGGCTTAAAGGCTTAAAATCTCCATACACAAGTCTATCATAAATCTCATCAGAGAGAATCAGAAGATCATGATCATCCGCGATGTCTACTATTGCTTTAACTTCCTCTTCGTTTAGGACGCCGCCCGTAGGATTGTTAGGCGAACCCATAAGAATCATCCTTGTCTTACCCGTGATTCTCGCCTTCAGCTCCTCCTCATTTAAGCTATAATCTTCCCCACATGGAACTTCGATAGCTCTTGCCTCTGCGATCTCAATACATTGGAAATGAGTCGGCCAAGTAGGAGAAAGAACCAACACCTCATCTCCAGGATCAAGAGTGGAGAGACAAGCACAGTAAATTGCATGTTTCGCCCCTGGAGTTACAAGGATCTCATCCTTCGGATCAGCATCGATTCCTCTCGTCTCTAGATCTTCAGATATTGCCTCTCTTAGCTCCAGTATCCCTCTGCTTGAAGTGTAATGTGTGAATCCTTCTCTTATGGCTTTAACCGCAGCTTCCTTTATGTGCGTGGGAGTGTCAAAATTCGGCTCACCTATATCTAAGCGATAAACTTTCCGCCCCTTACGTTCCATCTCCCGTGCCTTTTCAGCCATAACCATTGTTCCTGAAGGCTTAATCAGCCTCATTCTATTGGCAAGCCTCAAATCGAATCACCGAGACATCAAACGAGACAGAATACATTAAGGAAACTTATTTATAAAACTAGTATGAACCAAAGTCTCAAAGCCTATTCGATCTCTTATCTAATATCGCCATTACGCTTGGAAATCTCCCCGGTTCCATATGCGGCAGATATGTCGCTTTGAGGAACTCATCTTGAAAGTTTGGATCCGCACCTAACTCCACATACTCTATTCTTTTAGCTAAATCTTCAGCTGTCTTCCTAGAATCAATCGAGATCAACGTCATCCGCGCCCCTGAACCAGCGGTGTTCCCCACAAACTTGACCCTCTCCAGGGGCACGTCTGGATACATCCCGATGATCTTAGCGTTTTGAGGATCCACATAATTCCCGAATGCTCCGGCTAAATAGACCCTCTGGATATCGCTGGGTTGAATCTTTCTATGCTTCATCAAGACTGAGGCGCCGGTGTATATGGCGGCCTTTGCGAGCTGAATCTCCCTTACGTCGTTTTGAGTCACAACTATGTCATACGCATTCGACGTTTCATCCTTCCATGCTATTACAAACTCAACGGAATTTCCTTTCCTTCTCAGCCTCGGCGTCTCCGCTTTCGTGACGAATCTGCCGCTTGAATCTATCAATCCCGTCTTCAACATCTCCGCAACGACGTCGATGATGGCTGACCCGCATAATCCATGAGGCTTCTCATCGTCAATCGTTTTATAGCCGACTTCAAACGTATCCGGATTGATCCAGATATGCTCAATCGCTCCGCTGACAGCTCTCATGCCATGCTTTATGTGAGCACCCTCAAAAGCCGGACCTGACGCGCAGGAACAAGCTACAAGATTCTCCTTGTTGCCTAAAACAATCTCAGTGTTGGTTCCTATGTCGATCAGCATCGAAATCCCATCAGCATTATAGATCTCCGTAGCTAGGACATCTGCAATTGCATCTCCACCGACAAACCCAGCTATCGCAGGCAAAGCATGAACATATGCTCCGGGATTAATCTTTACGCCTAACTCTCTGGCCTTAACATCAACAGCTGATTGCAACGCAGCAGAATAAGGCATCAGAGCCACATAATTCGGGGGGATCCCCAAGAAGATGTGATGCATAGCGGTGTTCCCAGCAACCGTCATATCATAAATCTTTTCGGGAGAGAGCCGAGCTTCCTTGCAGGCTTCAAGTATCATCTCGTTGATTCCTTCAATCACGCTTCGGTTTAAAGCCTTAAGATTCTCTTCATCCTCCGAAGCGAACTTGATTCTTGTAATCACATCTTCTCCGTAGACTATTTGGGGATTCATCATCGAGGCTGAGGCTATGATCTTTCCGTTGTTTAAATCCACCAGATAACCAGCTAGCTTCGTCGTTCCAACATCCACTGCAAAGCCGTATAGATCTGAGGAAAAATCCGGCTCAACTGAAATTATCTCTTCATCTCTCCATAATGTAACGGAGACCCGCCATTTCCCCTGCCGTAGCAAATGCGGAACTCTCTTCAGCGCCTCATAATCCATCTTAACCTTTAATCCAGTTTGGGATTCCACGGCTCCTAAAAGCCTATCCGCATCCGCAACGACATCAATCAGAGACGGCTCCTTAAGGCGAAGGAGAAGTTTCCTAATCGCAGGTTGAGGTTTAATCTCCCTCTCTAAACCTCTGAGAAGCAGCCTCTGCCTATCAATTTGGCTCTCAGGTGGAACTTCTATTATGATTAAGCCTTCCTTTTCGATCTTGGTTTGACATGCAAGTCTGAAGTTGTTAGCGAGGTCTTCTTTCGATAATACCCGTTTCTCAGCTTCAGTCGGCGGGGATAGATTCTGCTTTCCTTCACGGATTATTATTCTACATTTGCCGCATAATCCCTCTCCTCCGCAGATCGAATTTATCTTAATCCCCGCCTCGTTGGCTACCTCTAGGATGGTCCTTCCTTCGGTGGTTTCTACCCTTATTCCATGAGGCTGAAAGATTATCATTGAACAGATCGCCGTCACAGTTTATCTCACGGTTTTATCCGAGTTTATCCTTCCAGATAACTGATGTGTTATCCTAGGGGGGAGTTCCCGTTTATGCATGGTCTTTTCGTATCGGGACATGATATCCTTAACGATCTCCAGGGGAACCCCGGTCTTCCTGCTGACTTCTTCAGGCGGCAATTCATATTTGAAGAGACCAACTAGAACGGGGTCCAACTTATCATAATCAATCGGAACTTCATCTAGTAATCTGTGACCTGGATAAAGCTGGGGGCTGCTGGGTTTAAAGGCTATTCTTTCAGGAATGCCGAGGTATTTCGCCAGATTTCTAACCTGAGTCTTGTATAAATGAGCTATTGGAAGGAAATCGGCTGCACCATCCCCATACTTGGTGAAGAAGCCGATCAATAATTCGCTTAGGTCACTTGTTCCGGCGACTAGCATATTATAAGCATTCGCATAGAAATAGAGAATCATCATCCGTATTCTCGCCCTTAAGTTTGCTAAGGGCATCTTCATTTTGGGGTCATCTTTTGGGATTCCTGCGGATTTCAGGAAAGATTCTAGGATTCCGTCGATATCAACCCTTATCGTCTTTATTTTAAACATCTCAGCTAATTCGTAGGCGTCCTTAATGTCCTCCTTCGGCGTAAACGATGTTGGCATCAAGACTCCTAAAACCCTCTCTGCGCCTAACGCTCGGACGCATAACGCCGCTGTTAGAGAGCTGTCAACTCCTCCGCTTAAGCCTATAACTACGCCTGAAGCATTCGCCTCGTTGAGAACCCTTCTTATAAAACTTGTTATCTCATTAACGGTTTTTTCAAAATCTAATGCTAAATCGTTGTGGAAGCTCATCGGTCTCTCCACTCTGATGGTTGATCCTATCCATTTAGGAATACCAAAATAAAAGCTTCCCGTCTTTAAAGATTTATTTTTCCGATATACTTGGATCCCGCCGAATATCGTTTTATTATTTAAACTTTTAAAGAACCTCATCGTCTTTTTATCTGGGACGTAAAGGTATGATACTAGATAGACTAAGGCGCAAAAAGAAACAGAAAGCTCCAAGCCTAACCCGAAGCGAATTTCTCCGCTTAAAGCCTATACGAAGCCCCATGGTTGAGTGGAAAAAAGACGAGGAAGGTAAAATAAAGATAATCATTCCCCTCAAGAAAATAAAGAAAGAAGGAAAAAGAGTAGGCAAAAAACGAGCCAGACTTCTGTCGAAGCTGTTTCCTGAACCTGAGGAGAAACGGATACAGCTCGACGAGATAGGATCGGTAGTATGGGAACTATGCGACGGGGAGAAGACAGCTAAAGAGATAGTTGACCATCTATGTCAGAAATATAAACTTCTGCCAAGGGAAGCTGAAGTGCCCTTAAGCAGCTATCTGAATACGCTGGCTAAGCGGGGATTACTGGGTTTCATCGTTCCAGAAGATCTGAAGGAACGCTTAGAGAAGAGAAGAGCAGCGGAAAAATAAGGATCTCAAAACAAGATAGTGGTCTCTTTTTAACCGGAAGAGGGAGCGAATTCATTTGCGATGATCACCACTCAGTCAATTTTAATCTGTGATCTCTCGGTAGATTAAAATGAATAAGGGACGCTGCGTCTCCGTTGTGATTCGAACGAGAGATATAGAGAGGCATCTACATGAATTGCTAGATAGATTAGCGTCCCAAACATTAAAACCGTCAGAGATAGTGATTGTTGACAATTTCTCAACAGAGGAATCCCTCAACAAGATGATCAGTTTCCTAAAAGAGGAAAAACTGAAGGTCCTTGACAAAATTCAAATGAAGATCGTGCCCATCTCTGATGATGAATTCTCCTATGCTTACTCTGCAAATATAGGCGTTTGGGCTTCACAGCATGAGCTTGTCTGCATTACAAACGGTCATTGCTTACCCATCTCCGACAGATGGCTTGAAAACGGAGTCTCTCATTTTCAAAGCAAAAATGTTGCAGGCGTAGCTGGATACATCCTGCCTCATCATTATGGAACAATTTGGGAAAAGATAGCCTTCGATCTGAGCTGGAGAAGACTAAAGGAACAAAGCAGAGCTTACATGAAAGACACGTTCTTCTCAACAACCAACTGTATTCTCAGAAGGTCATTATGGAAGGAATATTCATTCGATGAAAAGATGCCGGAGCTCATAGAAAACGCGGGAAAGTTCGGCGGGGAAGATTACGACTGGGCTTTGGAGATGCTGGCCAGAGGCTATACAAGCTAGTCGTTGAGCCGCAGTTTGACGTGTATCATTCTCATGGCGAGTCCCTACCGAGACTCGTGACAAAATATTTGATCTGGCGAAAAATCAGAAAGGATATAAGATCACTGAAAAGACCAAGAAAGTCATACACAAGATTGGGAAAAACCCAGCCGAAGATTCATCTGCTTTAGCTCCTTGATTCTTCACATTCCAGTCTAATGGCATCGGAAAGACTTGAGAATCTCATCGAACAAGTCATCATGCTCTTTCTTTTTAAGTCTTCTTTTGAAAAGGAAGGGCCTAGTGACCTTTGAATTAAGAGCAAGGAAGTA
>PIYJ01000068.1 GCA_003601725.1 Candidatus Bathyarchaeota archaeon | reverse complement strand
AGAATATATCTGCAGGCATCTGAAGGGTTAACAGAAAGCATTCCGAATAGGCGACACATTTTCATCAGCTTCTTAAATTAACTGCAAAGAGGAACTTCCAGGGGATATATTAATTTTTATGGCACTTACATCTTGGAACTTCAACGATTTTGAATCGAAAAGATATCTCGCTTTCTACGTCTTTAAAATCTAAGAGAGTAGATGCACATTGCCAATTCTGACCTTTTCCAGATGTTTCTCCGCTGCTTTTCGGCATTCAAGCGCTTGTTTCCGACTCGTAGTAGGAAGATCATTAAGCCTAAAGTGAGGATAAAAAGCCAGCAGAGTATATGGAATCTTAGGATTAATACTCGCGATGAACTCCGCTATCTTCTCCACTTCCTCGGCATCTACATAACCCGGGATCAGAAGCGTACTTGCCGTTAAAATCGGCACCTCGCTGCGGTTCTCGAAATACCGCTCACCGATCATGCTGAAGTTCTGCAAGGCTGCTTTGTTAGGTACGCCGCATAGAGCTCGATGAATATTTTCATCCCATGCCTTAAGGTCGAACTTTACTACTCCGCCGCTGTGAAAAGAGAGTTCAGCCGCCTTCTCCGCAAATGTCTCCTTCATGTTGCCATTCGTCTCCCAGCATATCCTCAAGATCCGTCCATGCTTCTTTGCTTCTTCCAATGAGAGTTCACTAGTCTTCAAGGCATGAGGCATCTGAACAGACGGGTCTCCACCGAAGAAGCAGATGCATGAAACGTGTTCATCAACCTTTCCAGCCAGCTCCTCAGCGCTCATCTTCGGATTCAACCTTACAGTCAAGTTTCTGTAATGCCAGTTCTGACAGAATAGGCAATCGAAGCTGCATGCGCCGTAGAATACTGCGAGATTCGCAAACCCCGACTCCGCGCTGGGCATATACGCATATCTCGGATAGCCAGCTCCAGTACATCCGGGACAGAACCACCATGCCACACAATTCGTGGGAAGAGGATCATAGTACCACTCTAGGATTCCCTTCTCAGCTGTTCCTCCCAGACGGATGAGTCTACCATGCTCGTTAACGACTAAGCCGCAAAACCCCTTCTCGCCTATTCCGATTTTACAATCGTTCGCGCACATCCCGCATGATACTCCATCGGGGTCACGGGGAGGCTTAGCTGGAAGGCTGAAGATTCTACGGACATCCGCATGTGCCTTTTCAGCTATTCTGAGAGCTTCTTCAGGTTTCTCTCTGAGGCATCTCACGCAGACTCCTAGATGATCTGAGATCGTGACAGATTCATATCCGCAGATACGGCATCTCCCCAACTTTCTCACTATGCAAATATGTATGAAACCTATGAGATTAATCTTCGTTGCTGTAGGTTTTAGAACGGATCTGGGTACGGCAAATCTGATATATTGATGGTTCGTAAAATAAAAGAAAAAGCTGAAAACGGAGATAGATGTGGAATGAATAAGACCGATCGAAAGGTACTTGAGCTTTTAAGTAAAAACGGCCCGCTCACCCTTAATGAGATCGCTGAGAAGCTCAATATGAAGCCGAAAGCCGTCTTCAGATCGTTACGTAGATTATTCGAGAAGGAAATGATCTCCAGTGATCCCCGAACACGCAAGTACTTCATCGAAAAGGGTGAACAATAAGCCTGTCAGCACACTTAAGAATGGGAAATCAATCGCTTTTTCATTATTTAATAATTCAAGGATACCCCGTGTTTACTGAAAACCACGGAGAAGCTTATCGAACTCTAGGATGCGGGGAAAAGCTTTTCGGATCAATAAAATATTCTTTTTTGCACCGGGAAAAATTTCTTTATAAATGAAGTAATATTTTCGGAATGATCTGTGTTACTTCCGTTCTGTGACGACCTAATATCGATGAATGATGAGAATGCCATTTCTACTTGTGCCCGTAGACCGTTTTTATCTTTTCATGAAAAGATATGCAGCGAGAGACGCTTCTCTTTTATGCTTCATAAAGCGATACATTCAGGCTTCACGGATCTTTCAGTGTCGCTCCATCTCATCATCACTCTTGCTCAGAATGGTGTGTCCCTCATCATGCGCGTTAAGATTGAGACTCAAGGCTTAAAAGATTTTTGTATCCATTAAAGACATGAGCTTAATAGGAAATCATGTTTTGAAGAGACGCTGCGAATAACAGTTTGTTTCGCAAGCAAGAATCAGATTTTTCCTCTAAAATTTCTTAATTGAAAAGAATAAAGGAATAATAAAAATAGGGGTAAATAGACCTGAGAGCTAATTCTGTTTAGGTTGTTATCGGATTCTCGTTAGATGCACAGAGCAGGAGATGCATGGATCGTAGGCTCTTGCTATTATCTCGAAGGCTTCCACTAGCTTCTCATCTGGCTCCTTGATCATCCTCTCTGCGGCTACCCTGTAGTCTTTCTCCATGTTAGCGGCATTCTGAGCTGTAGGCGTTATAACATTCGCCTTTACGATGCAGCCGTTCTCATCGAAGATGTAATCGTGATAAAGTATCCCTCTCGGAGCTTCTACAGCTCCTACTCCTCGGCTTGCCTTAGGTTCCACCTCAACGAGCCCCTCGTCTTTTAGGCCGTTGCTGAGCAGGATGTCAATGTCTTCTATGCATCGATCTACGCTGTGAACAAGCTCAATCGCCTGTGCCAAATTATTCATCAAAGTATTCTTGCTGGTCAAGAGATCCTTATGTTCATCGTACAGCTCCGCAGCAGTGCCCTCTAACTTATCCTTGTTGAGAAGGATTCTTGGGAGAGCCCCAACCATGTAGCTGGATCCCTTGTAAGAGGAGAACTTCGCGTGAGAATGCTTAACCGTCCGTTCATTTGTCAAACTGAGATAATCCTGAACTGGATGTCGAGTGCCATCTGAGACGAGAACGTAATCTCCCATGAAACCGAACTTCTCACCTGGATCCAGAGCCATCAGCGTATTCTCAGACTCAGCATACTTTGGAATCTCAGCCTCAGCAAAGAGCTTCACGGCGAGCTCGGCGGTCGGCTTAGTCGCAACCATAGCTGTCCGAATGTCCTTCAATTCCTTTTCAGAGGGTACTTTGCTGAATCCGCCTACCCGTTCATTCATGCCGTGAACTTCTCTGCCGCTTACGATGTTATGAACCATGTTTCCCGCATGTTTGAGCTGTAAAGCCGCCTTAACCTCCTTCGGATATTTGGAGGCCATTCTAATCGCGTCTGGAAATCCAAGAAAGTCTGGAAGAGCAAGCATGAAGACGTGTAAGGCGTGGCTCTCAATCATCTCTCCGTGTATAAGCAGATCTCTCAGAATCTTTGTCTGTTCGGTCACCTTCACGTCGAAGGCGTTCTCTATGGTCCTTATCGATGCTAAGCTATGAGAAGCGGTGCATATAGCACATATCCGCCTCATTATGTCTGGCACTTTCTCATAATGAACTGACTCGATGAAGGCTTCGAAGAATCTCGGCCCCTCGAATATCGCCATCTTCACGTCTTTTACTTCGGTTCCCTCAATGACTACTTCAATCCGCCCATGCCCCTCTACTCGAGTTAACTCCTCAACTTCGATAACTCTCTTCATCTACTCTTCCTCCTCCTTCTCAGTTTTCTCGGAAAACTTCTTCGTCAGATTCTGGACATCCTCAAAGTTTCCCCCGAAGAATCTCAGCCTATTGAAGATGTATTTCTCATCGTATCCCTTCTCAAGTAAGACTTTAACCTCAGCCGCAACGTTCGCCTCCTCGGGTATTGGGCCTCTACATCCGATACAATCCAAGCCGAGCCCCGGGCATCTCGCGTTGCATCCAGCAGTGATGAGTGGGCCTAAGCATGGCATTCCCTTCTCGACTAGGACGCATGGATACCCATTTAATTTACATTCAACGCAGACCGGATAGTCTATCCCCTCAGGCATGTCGCCGTGAAGAAGTGATGTGATTGCGTGTAATATCTCATCTTTCTCAATTGGGCATCCCGGGATTTCCAGATCAACTTTTACATAGCTGCTTAGACCCTTAGGTTCCAACACGTCGTAATAATCCTCATCTACGCCGTAAACCTTTTTCATCCTCTCCGCCATGCTCATCTGGCCGTTCCGCATCGCCTGAACGCAGCCGCTGATCGCGCAGTCACCAATTGCGATAAGCATCTTAGATCTTTCCCGGATCTCTTTCAGTCTTTCTAAGTCAGTCTTCGTGCTGACGGACCCCTCAACTAGGGCGATGTCAAGTTCGCCCTCTTCTTTGTAGCTGCTCCCCTCTTGGAAGTCCTTTATATCGAATCTGCTTAGTAACTCTAGAAGCACAGGCTCCATGTTCAGAATCATCAGTTGATCTCCGCCGCAGCCTGTCAGACTGAATATTCCAATTTTAGGCTTCTCAGATTCTGCCAATTCAATTCATCCTCCTTTCTTTTCAGATCATCCCTTTAGTGTTCAATGCGTCCCAATAAGTGAAGACCGGCCCGTCTTTACAGACGTACTTGATGTTTTTTCCAGATCCAATTATGCAGTGACCGCATTTCCCCACGCCGCATTTCATTCTTCTCTCAAGGGTCATGTAGATCTTTTTCGGATCGAAGTTTCTCTTCATCAGTTCTTGTATGACGAACTTGTACATGATGGGTGGACCGCAGATCACTGCGTACGTGTTTTCAGGCTCGACCTCTTTAAGCCCGAAAAGCCTCGTTACGACGCCTTGCATGCATCTATCGCTTCTTTCGCATTGAAGCTCGTAGCATTGCCTATCCGATGAATCTTCATATGAAAGGTAGAATTCAACGTTAATTTTGTCTCCCTCATAGAAGAGATGGAGAAACTCATCCCTCCACAGCATAGCAGTATAGCATCTGATGCCGTACATGATTGTTATCGTGCCGTACTTCTCTCTGTTACTTAAGGCGTATTGAAGGACCCCTCGAAGCGGAGCGATCCCAAGCCCACCAGCCACTAATAGAAGATCGCTTCCCTCCATCTTCTCCATTGGAAATCCGTTTCCATAGGGTCCTCTAATCCATAAGATGTCTCCGACATTGAGTCTGTGAATCGCGTTTGTTACTCTTCCAACCTTCCTTACGCATAGCTCGAGAAGATCCTCTTTTTTCCTAGCTGCGCATATCGAGATTGGAGCTTCGCCTACTCCCATGACCCCGACTTCTACGAATTGACCTGGCTTGTAAACGAAGTTCTTGGCAATCTCCTTGTCCAGAATCTCAAGCTCTATATGCTTCTCTATCTCTGTCATGTTCTCTGATTTCAGAATCTTAGCTGGGGTTGGAGCAAGCACATTATCTTTAACCATTACAGTTCACCTCGAACTTTCTTCATAACCTCAACGAAACTGATCCCAGCTGGGCAGTAAACGGTGCATCTCCCGCATCCCACGCAGCTTAATGAGCCGTCTGTGAAGCTTCCCTTGCAGTTAAATCGGTTTCGAAGCCTCTCCACACGGGTCGGTCTGAAATTCAAGCCTCCTGCAACAAGCCCATGTTTTCTAAGCATGCATGAATCCCATCTTCTAACTCTTTCACCGGACTTTAAGCTCAGCCCTACATAGTCGACTACGTCGTAGCATCTGCACGTCGGACAGACCAGGTTACATGTTCCACATCCGAAGCAATCGTCAGCCGTTTCCTTCCAAACAGGATCTTCGTAGGAGAGGCCAAGCATATCTTGGATGCCGGAAACGTTAAGTTCAAGCTTGAAGGCTTCCAAGCGTTCCTTCTCGTTCTGTTTGAATTCTTCCGTATCCTCAGGTTTCGCGTCTTCAAATAGATCCTTGTTATCATTTATCAGTTCGTAGCCCTTTTCACTTCCGATTCTTACGAGGTAACCTCTGCTTATCTCGTGGAGGAAGAGATCGAACCCGTCCTGAGCATAGCTCGTTCCTACGGATTTACAGAAGCAGTACTCATCTGGAGTGCAGCTGACTCCTATTATGAATGAGGAGTTTCTTCGTTGAATGTAGTATTTGTCCGGGGTTTCATCCATGTAGATGCTGTCAAGAATTTTAAGTGCATTTATGTCACAGTGATGTACGCCTAGGATCACCTTCACTTCCTCATCTGGCGGCTCCTTAAATTCAAGTTTCTCTTCATCGAAATCGAAGATTGTCTCTTTCGGTTTCACAAAGAACTTCTTCGGCGGAATCATCGTCCTCGTATAGGTCAGATCCACCTCGCTTAGGGATTCCACCTCTCTGAAATCATAGGATGACTCCCTTACCTTCACTGGCCCATAGACTTTACCTATCTTCTTTAAGCTCTCAAAGAAGGCAGGCAGGTTCTCATTCGCTAATACTTTATACATTATCGGCTTCCTCTAACAGGTCAGCTATCCGAACGCTTTCTTACTCCTTTAGAAATCTCCTATATTCGTTTTTCGGTTTTTCTCTTCAAAGGAGTATTTTATGGGAATGTAGCAAATATTAATATTTATCATCATAAAAAAGAAGAAAACGTAAGGAAACCACTGACGAAGAGCATCTCGCCTTCCGCCTGATGCAAACCAGCTTAAGGTAACTCCCCTCGGAGTTCTTATCTTCAGCGAACCATTAAGGCCTCTAAGTATTTCTTCTCAATCTTAGCTGCCGCAGTCCATAAATTTCCGATTCTTATCTTGCCGATCTGGCTGCAAAGCATCAAAGCATCGAAGCGATTTAAGTCGAATTTCTTTTCTATCCAGAGCGCCAATTCTAAGAAGGCGGTTCTTATCGCGTTTTCCAAGCTCGCCCCATTTCTAGTCGTAGACACGAACATAACTTCATCTTTGTTCTCAATCATCGGCCATCCAAGCGGCTCATCTTTCACATCAACCTTAATCTTTACCTCCGCAGGCATCTCAACAGCGGTTCCAGAAATTTCTCCGTCTCC
>PIYJ01000067.1:15784-22631 GCA_003601725.1 Candidatus Bathyarchaeota archaeon | reverse complement strand
AGATCATTTCATCTTTATAAACTCGTTTATTGATTCATGAAGTGGAGGCGAATCTCTTCGTGAGAATCGTAAAGGTTGATTAAAATTGATGACGGATGATCCCTTGCGATTTAAACATGTCATAATCGATCCTGAAGGGCCGCAAAACCCGCATATCAAAGCAGTGAGGGATGTAAACCATGATGGTTTCATTGATATAGTTGTTGCCAGCAGCAATGGAGGCCCCCTAGTCTGGTATGAATATCCTGACTGGACCCGACATGTTATATCTCCTTCTGGTCGATGGAGTACGGATGGGCAGCTTCTCGACATAGATGGAGACGGCGATCTAGACGTATTGATCTCGAATCACGGTGCAAACCGATTAGAATGGTATGAGAATCCGCTGCCCAGAGGTAACCCTGCAACCGACTCCTGGAAGCTTCATATTATCGGAGGGATACGAGCTCATAACATAGAGGTGGACGATATAGACAAAGACGGAGAAATCGAGATCGTTACACGTCAACAGGCGAAGCAGGGAAATCGGATAGTGGTCTGGAAGCGGGGAGACGACGGGAATTGGAGGAACCGGTTTATAAGTTGCCGAATCGGCGAAGGTCTCGCCGTCGGTGATATTAACGGTGACGGGCGATCCGATATAGTGATCTCGGGTGACTGGTATGAGGCGCCTGAAGAAATATTGGAAGGCCAATGGGAGAAGCATGGGTATGCTTGTTGGACGCCTGACGCTGTTGTTAAGCTGTCTGACATGAATAAGAATGGGCGGTTGGACATAGTTCTGAGTCGTTCAGAAGGCCATTATCGGCTGTCATGGTTTGAGGCGCCTGAGGATCCAACTCGTGGATGGGTGGATCACTGGGCTGGCGGGAGGGACAGCGGATGGATCGAGCATGTGGTTGATGATTCTGTAGATTACGTTCATGGATTAGCAGTCTGCGACATGAATAATGATGGTGAACTTGATGTGGTAGCTGCTGAGATGCATCAGTCTCCACAGAAACGCGTAATGGTCTATTTGAACAAGGGAGGAGCTGTGAAATGGGAATGCCAAGTCATTGCGCATACGGGGTCCCACAACATCTGTGTCGCCGACATAGGTAACACGGGATATCTCGATATTATCGGAGCTAATTGGAGCGGCGAATACCAACCTGTCGAGATGTGGATGCAGCTTCCCCCGAAGAGATAATGCGTATTACAAGTGTTTTCCTTCAAAGGATTTTAAGTGTCTCATAAAGAAGATGATGTAAGATTTAAGATAATCCATATACATGGCTGGATGTAAAAATGAGTCGAGATTTAGAGAAGGGAGTCACAGTTTCGGTTCCAGACGAATATTATAAGGGCTATACTTTGTTTTGTCATACTTATGATCCCCCAAATGTCGCTGCTGGCGAACTTGCACATATGTATTTGATTGATATGAAAGGACATATTGTTCATGAATGGACGGCGAAGACGGCGGTTCAGCTCCTTGAGCTTTTGCCTAACGGCAATCTATACTATACAACGAGGGATAGATCCGCTATCGAGCAGGCTGGATTAAGAGAGATAGACCCGAAGGGCGAGGTCGTCTGGTCTTTTCACTGCCGCATCGACCATGACTTTCACGTGATGGATAACGGTCATCTGATGATCCATTGCCTCATGGATAAGATGGTTCCCTTAATAGGGCCTGAACTGAAGCGTTGCCCATACATAATCGAGATCACACGTGAGAAGCAGCTCGTCTGGGAATGGTTCGGAGAAGAACACATAAAAGAATTGGAGGAGCTCTGCGGCATCAAGTTTCCATTAAAACGGTCTCAGTTTAAAAGATACCCAGATTATATGATTGGGCATCTTCTCTTCGATTGGGCTCACAACAACACATGCGAAGCCCTACCTGACAATCCGACGGGAAGGAAGGATTCACGGTTTAAACCCGGAAACATCCTCTTCAGCTACCGAAGCCTAGACGTCATAGGGGTCATCGAAAAGGAGACAGGGGAGATCGTCTGGGCTTGGGGACCCGGTGAGCTCGACGGGCAGCATCAGCCAACCATGCTTCCAAACGGCAATATTCTCATCTTTGATAATGGAACCCGACGCGGATGGTCCCGTATCATAGAGCTTAACCCGCTTGAAGAGGAGATCGTCTGGGAATACGCTGGGACACCTAAGGAGAGCTTCTTCAGCGCGTACATTTCCGGCGCTCAGCTGCTTCCCAACGGAAACGTGCTTATCTGCGAAGGCGGACCATGCCGCCTCTTCGAAGTCACCCGAGACAAGAAGATCGTCTGGGAGTATCGAAGTCCATACAAGGAAAGAGGAACCCACGGCATATACAGAGCTACACGGTACTCCCCAGAATTTATCAAGCCTCTACTTAAAGGAGCAGCAGAAAATTAAGACAAATCATTTTTGGATTTTTGATGAAAAATTGCTGGGATAGAAGGATTATAAAAAATGCTGATTGATTGCTACGTTCATAGCTAGGGAAACGAGACTGTCTAATCGTCTGATCTATTCCGAAAGGATCCTAGCTAGCTGATATTTTTCTAAGTCGAGCTCTTTCCTTACTTTCCATGAATAATCTAAGTCAACGGAGTGTATCTTTCCATTCTGGATTCCTACCATTCTCTTCTTCTCGCCGCTGAGCAGAAGCTCAACAGCATGATAGCCAAATTGTGATGCGAGTATTCGGCTTTTAGCCGTAGGTATTCCTCCTCGTTGAATGTATCCCAGCACGGTCAGCCTTACTTGATACCCGGTCTCTTCAGCTATGCGCTTCGCGACTTCACGTGAGTCCCCTGCCCCTTCAGCCATGACGATGATCTCAGATGTTTTCCCAGCTTCACGTGCACTTCGAACCTTCTCGCAGACTTTTTCCATGTCAAATTTGACTTCCGGCAGAAGAATTATCTCCGCTCCTCCGGCAAGCCCAACTTCAAGGGCGAGAAATCCCCGTTTTCTTCCCATCACTTCAACAACGAAGATTCTTTCATGCGAAGTTGCGGTGTCTCTTATCTTGTCTATGGCTGAAAGAGCGGTGTTAACCGCCGTGTCGAACCCTATCGTTGTGTCAGTTCCCATAACGTCATTATCTATCGTCGCTGGGATTCCAATCATGGGGACGCCGCTGACCTGGTAGAGCTTACTTGCCCCTGTGAAAGTTCCATCTCCCCCTATGGTGACGAGCCCGTCAATCCCATGTTTCTTCAAATTTTCAGCGGCCTTCTCTATTCCTTCAGGAGTCTTCATCTCCTTACATCTCACAGTCTTTAGGATCGTCCCGCCGAGATTTATTATTCCGCTGACTGATCTCGCTCCGAGAGGTCGAGATTGCCCCTCGATTAACCCTGCGTATCCTCTTTCGAAACCGATGACTTCTAAGCCGTTGTGAATGGCTGAACGGACAACGGAGCGGATGGCAGCGTTCATTCCAGGCGCATCTCCACCTGCAGTAACAACTCCTATTCTTTTTACGGGCATTTCCATCATCATCCGTTGATGAATTCATCCGGTTTTTTCATCACATATCTGTTGTAACCATATTCTCAATTCAGCTTCTTAAATTGTCTCATTGAGCATCCGAAAAAATTCGTATGATTTTGTTATCATTCGATATTTGCACGTGTAAATTCATCGGAGTATCCCGTTGTTAGATAGAAAAGATTCGAAATTCGACTTGTCGATCTCTCGCAGAACGAGGGTTTAAATAGACAAAAGATAAAATAGATGAAGGATTCTTTGATGGACAAGTTACGGTTAATAAGCAGCGAAGTGAATCATGAAAGAGGCTCAGGTGACACGTCTTGCCCGTTTTGAATAGAGAGGCTCTTGAAAAATACGAGGAAGCCGGCCGGATAGCATCAAAGGTTAGAGAGCGGATGAGAAGCGTAGTGAAGGAAGGAATGCGGATCGTCAAGATCTGCGAGGAGGCTGAGGAGGCTATCCGAAGGATGGGAGGAAAACCAGCTTTCCCTTGTAATGTCTCCGTTAACGAAGTCGCTGCGCATTACACTTCTCCACTTGGAGATGAGAGAACGATTCCTGAAGGATCGATTGTTAAGATTGATATAGGCGTACACGTTGATGGATACATCGCTGACACGGCTGTCACGGTCTGCTTTAATCCGGAGTATGAAGAGATGGTTCAAACCTCTCAGATCGCCTTGGAGACTGCTATCCGCACTATTCGACCGGGGATCTTCACTTCGGAGCTGGGGTCAAAGGTTCAAAGGGTTATTGAAAGCAGAGGATTCAAACCGATATCTAATCTCACCGGCCATCAGATTGGACGATACATGATTCACGCTGGAAAATCTCTGCCTAACGTCTCTCACGTCTCCTTTAGAAGAATCCGCGAAGGAGAAGTCTATGCTATTGAACCGTTCGTCACTACTCTTGAGGCTGAAGGGAAAGTAATAGAAGGCAATGAATCACATATATTCAGGTTCCTTAAAAGGAAAAATCCGAAGCAAAGGGAATCGAAGAAGCTTTTAAGGTTCATAGAGAAAAATTTTAGAACTCTGCCCTTCGCAAAGAGATGGCTTAAGAAGTATGGGGTTCTGGATGAATCCGCTTTTATGGATCTGCTTGAGTCCCGATGTTTATTGGCTTATCCCGTGTTTGTTGAAGCAAGCGGTAAGTATGTAGCTCAATTTGAACATACGGTTTATATAGACAAAGATGGCCCTATCGTCTTGACTTGAGCAGGGTATGAAGCTCTATTCAGGTTCCCTTCTTCTTTTCTTCTTCGGATTCCCTGAATATCATGTATATGAAAGTTGAACCGTTACATTTAGGGCATGATCCTTCTTCTTTCAGGATGTAATCCCCTTCCTTGAATTCCCGTATAGTTTCGAAGCTGCAGTTAGAACATCGAATCATAGTAGAGACTTTCGGCTGTTCGAATCCTAGCTTGAGAGGCTTCATTCTCATTTGAAGGATCATGTAGACTGAAAAGGCAATGGCGCTTGCACTTAGGGTGAGAGCCAAGAAATCTGTGTATCCCTTTTCTGTATACATCTTGAATGTTTGGAAGAGCGTGACAAGCGAGAGGATAATCAAGACTGTTACTATAGCTATGAGATAGACGGATGATCTCCTCATCTTGTTGGACCCCTTATTCATAAGAATCTCCCTACTGTGCTATTCCAATCGTGTTTCCTATCCCTGCGATTATTATCTGATCTCCTTCCTTTGTTGTTTCGTGGATTATCCTGTTTATCCTCTTTATGACTTCATCAACGCTGTTGGCTATCTCCTTCCTCATCGTTGAGACGACGTCTTCTATGCCTTCCTTTATCAGGATCGCGTTTAACGGTATCTTGTATTTCGTTGCAACCTCTTCTACCTTGTACTTATCTACTCCAGGTCCGCCTATAGCTACGCCGGTGCCTTCAACAACTTCCCCGGGTCTTTCACCTTCAAGCTTCTGAGCGGCATCGATGACTATTATTCTGCTGATCTTTCCTTCCTTTTCTTCAAGAAGCCGCCTTATAGCTTCACCCGGCTTGCCTACGTTTCCCCCGGGTCCCTTTGCTTTAAGCACGTAGGCCGTTCGCCCGTCTATGGAGACTTCACTTACAACGGTGTCCTTCGTTATCTCGTACTCCTTCTTTCTATGCATCAACCTTGCAGCTATAAGAGGGCCAATTCCGTCGCCTATCGGCTGACCAGCCTTGAAGGCTGTTAAGGCACTTGCGAAGGCTTGGGACTCCTTCATTATCTGGGGGAGGATCATCTGAAGTTGCAGTATGATATAGAAACTTGAGGTCTTCTTTCCTACGAGATAGAAATGTCTGACGATCTTGTATATTTGGTTCAAAGCTAAAGCTGCTTCAAGCATATTTGTCAGATTATTTATTTGAGTCTCATCAGCGTTAGGAACCATGAGTTTAACTTCGTCTTTAAATCTAAAGTCGCGGACATCGATCAAATGCTCCAGCCGCTTTATTATTCCTGAAGGGTCGAGACTAACAGGTGGAATGTATACATGTTCGAGAATACGGTCCACTCTTTCCGTTGGGTCGTTATTTTCTTTACTCATCTTCTTAACTGTCGATATTGCGATTTCCCGTCCGCGGTCTCTGATGATCTTTAATCTGTAAAGCGACCCCTCAATCTCCTTTAGCATTATTTTAACTTGAAGCCGCTGCCCATACAACATGTAGAGAACAAAGAAGGCTAACCAAAGAATCTGAACAATCATTCCTATGGAGTTATCTTGAGAGGTGAGCCCCTGCAAGACATCAAAGACCGATCGGTCGCTCATTGAAACATACAGCACCGAGTAGAAAAGTGAAAAATCAGTTAATAAATCTTGAGCAAAAATCCGAAGGAGAAACCGAAATGTTTCAACGGCTAAGGCCAAATTGAAATGTTCAGACTAGAGCGTTTCCGCATCCTATTTCTCAATCACTATCGATGCGTAGCCGACTATTACGTCGGTGGATCCTTGAACATCGTAGCTCGTCGCGTATTTCAGCAGCTTCCCTTCTGAGGCCCCCATCTTCTTCGCTGCAACGATCATCGTGGCGACTGGAAGATATCCACACATCGTGTAATTATTTTCACGAACCCTTCTAACAAGGCCCTCTGCGTCAAGAGAGACGATCTTTTCAATTAAAGACCGGTCAGTCTCGTATACCCACTTCAAAACCTTCTCGAACGGTCTTGTCCCAGCAGGCGTGTAACCATACATGGCTCCGTAATGAGTGAAGTCTGTACTGCCGAGCACGACGATGTCTCTTCCCAGATCCTTCGCTGCCTCAGCAATCGCATCTCCCACGTCTTCACACATATCATAATCCCCATAGCCAACCGTGATGGGGACAATCTTGAATTCTTTATCGTA
>PIYJ01000067.1:10980-15732 GCA_003601725.1 Candidatus Bathyarchaeota archaeon | reverse complement strand
GGGTTGATATCCACAAACTCGGAGTGCTTCACTATGGCTCTGGCGAGTTCCGAGTCGACATTTACGTCGCCCATCGGCATCCTCCAAACCGCATCGAACATCGTGGCGAATCCCGGATTACCCCCATGGCTGACCCCTATGATCACGAAGGTCTCTGGTCTCCCATCTTTAGCTAAATGATAATAGGTGTGAGCGGCTATCGGGCCGGAATAAATAAGTCCAGCATGCGGAGCGACGCCTCCTATTATCCGCCGCGCTCCATCTTCAGAGACTATGGGCTTCTCGCCGACTCCATGTTTCGAAAGGAAGCATCGTTCGATCTCGCGTCTCTCTTGATCGCGGTTGAAAGGGTGGAAGCCCCAAGCTGAAGGTCTTCTCACATACATGTATGATTCCCCAAGTTACATTTAATTGCATAGAGATATAAATAATAATTAGATAAATAGGCGAGGGAAGACGAGACAGATTGGAAGATTATATGGCTCCTTCAGAGAGGCACCTTTACGAGTTTATAAAAAGATCCGGTGAGGTTATGACGTCAAATCTCCCGCCGAGGATGATGGGTGCTCTTCCTCAACTCGTCAAGAAGGGACTTGTAGAGATTTATAAAAAGCCAACTGAGCTTTGGTCAGCAAAGAAGAGAAAATTTGTTAGGGCTAAGGCATGATAAGAAAATTGTGGAGCTGCTTGAATCCTCCTCGATCAAATTTTTGTCTGCGTGTATTTCATATTTGTTGAGTATGCACTGTGGCTTCCTTAAGTTTCGAAGCGTACATCGTTATCTCATTCAAGAGTTTCTCCGTGTCTCGGTTCCTTTGATTCTTTTCTATGATCCTTACGAATCCGCTGCCTACGATAGCTGCATCAGCCCCATTCTTCATAAGCGCCCTCACATGCTCTGGCTTTGAGATTCCGAATCCCACGGCTAAAGGTATCCCCGCAGACGAGGTTATTTGAACCGTTCTCCGTATCAATTTTATTGTGAGTTCCTGAATTCTCTCTCTTGCCCCGGTTACGCCGAAAAGCGATACAAGATAGAGGAACCCGGAGGTGAATTCCAGAATCTTCTTTAACCGTTCATTCGAAGTTGAGGGAGAAGCGAGGAAAATCGTGTCGACCTCGTAGGCTTCAGCTGTCTTCTTATAGTCCGAAGCCTCCTCGACGGGAAGATCCGGAACGATTATTCCATCCACGCCGCTTGAACTTGCAGATTCAAAGAATCTTTTCAGCCCCATCTTGAAGATCGGATTATAATATGAGAGTATCACAAGAGGGACGTTCAGTTTAGATTTTATGTCCTCAACTATTTGAAGAACCTTCCTAGGTGTCGTGCCGGATCTGAGAGCCCTCAACGTGGCAGCTTGAATAGTAGGGCCATCAGCTATCGGATCTGAAAATGGGATTCCAAGCTCAACAATATCGGCGCCCCCAGCAACCAGCGCCTCAACGATATCCAATGTTAAGGACGGTTCAGGATCCCCAGCTGTGACATAGGCTATTAGGGCGCCTTCATTCCTCTCTTTAAGCCTCAAGAACGTCTGAGATATTTCCCTCAAATCTCCTCACCGAGATAGTTCGCAACGACTTCCACATCCTTGTCTCCCCGACCGGAGAGGGTCACCACTATCATCTCATCTCGTCTCATCTTTTTAGCCAGCTTAAAGGCGAAAGCAAGCGCATGGGACGGTTCCAGCGCGGGTATTATCCCCTCCGTCTCAGAGAGCTTAAGGAAGGCTTCTACGGCTTCTTTATCGGTCACAGCAGCATATTTGACTCTTTCAATGCTCTTCAGAAAGGAGTGTTCAGGTCCCACTCCGGGATAGTCAAGCCCAGCGGAGATACTATGAGTAGTCAGTATTTGACCATTCTCATCTTGAAGAACATAAGTCAGCATGCCGTGGAAGACCCCTTCTGATCCTCCGCATATCGAAGCTGCGTGCATTCCGGAGTCTAATCCTTGCCCCGCGGCTTCAATGCCATACATCTCTACGTCTTCGTCTTGAATGAATGGGTGGAACGTGCCGATCGCGTTGCTTCCTCCGCCTACGCATGCTACTAAAGCGTCCGGAAGCCTCCCTTCCTTTTTCAGTATCTGATTCTTAAGTTCATGTCCGATGACGCTTTGGAAGTCTCTCACAATCGTCGGGTATGGATGAGGACCGACGACTGAGCCTATCAGGTAATAGGTGTCCTCAACGTTCGTAACCCAGTCTCTCAGCGCTTCGTTGATTGCGTCCTTCAACGTTTTCGAGCCGGATTCAACTCTGTGAACTTCAGCTCCGAGAAGCCTCATCCTGAAGACGTTGAGCTTCTGCCGTCTCATATCTTCGGCGCCCATGTATATCTCAGCCTTAAGCCCAAGCGCCGCGCATGCCATAGCTGTGGCCACTCCGTGCTGTCCAGCTCCGGTCTCAGCGATGACCCGTCTCTTCTTCATCCTCTTCGCAAGCAATGCCTGTCCAAGAGTATTATTTATTTTATGCGCGCCTCCGTGAGCCAAGTCTTCACGTTTAAGATAGATCTTTGCCCCTCCGATCGTCTTCGTCAAGTTCTCCGCGTAATAAAGCGGAGTAGGCCTCCCAGCATATTCAGAGAGGTAATACTGTAATTCCCTATGGAACTGCGGGTCATCTTTTGCTTCGTTATAGGCTTCTTCCAGCTCATTAAGCGCCGCCATGAGGGTTTCAGGGACGAATTGGCCTCCGTACTTGCCGAACTTGCCTCTTACGGGGAATTCTGTTCTCTTCATAGTTTAACCTCCTTTGCGTTTCTAATAAACTCGAAAATTTTTTCCGGATCTTTCACTCCGGGATTTGATTCTACGCCGCTGGAAACATCCACAGCGAACGGTCTAACCGTGCAGATAGCTTCCTTCACGTTCTTCGGGGTTAGTCCCCCAGCTAAAATGAAGGGTTTAGGATATACAGCGTCTCTTACCCTTCTGCTCAGATTCCAATCGTGAGTCTTACCGGTTCCCCCAAGTTTACCCGGCACATACGAGTCTAAAAGCAAAGCGTCGAATCTTTCGGATGCTTCTATGGCGGATTTGATTATCTCATCGTTCTCCGTGTGAATGGCTCCTATGATCTGTGCATCGGAAAATATTTTTCGAATCTCTTCATGCATGCAGATTGACCCGTGGATCTGGATTATCCTCGGATTAAGTTTCCGACGGATCTTCTCTAACTGTTTAAGGTCTTCATGAACTGTGACGACGACAGGGTCAACGAAAACCGGGGTTGCATCGATAAGTCTTCTCGCATCATCCAAGGAAAGGTTTCTAGGAGAATCCGGAACGCCTACGACGAATCCAACCGCATCTGCTCCGGCTTCCACTGCCCATCGGAGGCTCCTAAGCGAAGTTAACCCGCATATTTTAACCCTGACATCATTCATAATGCCCTCACCAGCTCCCTGAGTTTTCCTTGAATATCGTTTGATTTCATGATTGAAGTTCCAACGAGGAAGGCTTGGGCGCCGCATCTCTTTAGAAATCGAATATCTTCAGCATCTTGTATGCCGCTTTCGCTGAGGACTATTTTTCCGCCGCTTGGATGTTTCTTCAAGATGCGTTCTGTAACGTGAAGGTCTACCTTCAGAGTCTTCAAGTCGCGGTTATTTATCCCAATAATATCCGCATCCGTTATTAAGGCTGAGAGAAACTCTTCTTCAGTATGCGTCTCTAAAAGCACTTCTAAGCCTTTTGAATGGGCATAATCTATCATCTCTTCCAAGCTTTTCTCGCAGTATCCTCGATCGAAGAGCGACTGGATCAGCAGCAGAGCGTCCGCTCCAACAGCCGAGGCAGCGTCAATCTGCACCGGGCTTAAAATGATATCTTTCATGAGAATCGGTATACTCACAAGATCTCTGACTTTCGATATGAAACTGAGCTGTCCCCCGAAATGTTTAGGCTCAGTCAGGACGGAGATGCCGACAGCTCCACCGAGCTCCATATCTTTAGCTACTTTTTCCGGTTCGACGTCTCGTCTGATGGAACCGTGGGACGGTGAAGCAAACTTGATTTCAGATATTATCGGTGCGTCTTCACAGTTTAGAATCGCATCTTTCAAACTGAACGTTGAAGAGAGGTTTTCCCCGCGGATTTCATAGTATCCCGTTTGAATAGTCTCCATCGCGGTCTCCGCTAAAAGATCGAGAAAATCATGCATACTTCTTCTCGAGCTCCTCAAGGACTTCTAAACTTCCCCTTGACGCCTTTATCATCGCCTTCAGTTTTTCATAGGCTGAGCCGCTTTCAATCGACATCGACGCCAATTCAATGCCTTCCTGAAGATTGTCCACCTTGCCACCTACAAGCAGACCTGCAGCTGCATTAAGCAGCACCATCCTTCTTCGAGGATCATCTGACTCCGTTAATCCATTCAGCAGCTTGAAGGCAAGCTCAACGTTCTCTTCCAAAGAGGGGCTTTGGATCTCTTCAGCTCTGGCGTTTTGGAAACCGAAGTCTCTGGGCTTAATCTCCATCATGCTGACTTCGCCGTCTCGTAGATGAGCCACAGCTGTCTTACCGATGATTGAGATCTCGTCAAGCCCATCTAAACCGTGAACAACCATCGCATTTCGACATCCAAGCTTAGATAAAACGTGCGCCAAAGGCTCCAAAAGTTCCCGACTGTAGACGCCTAGTAGCTGCGCCGGGGGACTCGCAGGGTTAGTTAAAGGTCCAAGTATATTGAAGACGGTTCTTATCCCGATTTCCCTTCGAGGCCCAATCGCATGCTTCATGGC
>PIYJ01000067.1:0-10870 GCA_003601725.1 Candidatus Bathyarchaeota archaeon | reverse complement strand
CGATTACCATGCTTAGCGACGGGAACTCCAGCGCCAGCGACGACGAGCGCCGTAAGTGTGCTCACATTGAAGGTTTTAATCTTGTCTCCTCCGGTGCCGCACGTGTCGATCAAGCATCCTGAGACATTCGGGTTGATCCTACAGCAGAATTGTTTCATCGCAGCTGCGAGGGCTGAAATCTCATTGATGGTCTCGCCTTTCATCCGTAGCGCTGTTAAGAACGCGCCGATCTGAGCGTCCGTAGCCTTGCCGGACATTATCTCCGTCATGACTTCCCATGCTTCATCGTAGGAGAGATGCTTTCCCTCAACGATCTTGTTGGTTGCCTCAACAATCATTCATTTCACCATCCGTCAAGAAAGTTCTTTATGATCCGTTTTCCGCTCTTCGTGAGTATCGATTCTGGATGAAATTGGGCTCCCTCAATCGGGTATTCGCGGTGACGAACCCCCATTATCTCCCCATCATCAATCGACTCCGCAGTAACCTCCAAACAGGAAGGCAGAGAATCAGGGTCCCCAACAAGTGAATGATACCTAGTAGCCATGAAGGGGTTCTCTACATCTTTGAAGATTCCCCTTCCGTCATGTCTTATCCAGCTGGTCTTTCCATGCATCAGCCTACGTGCATGTCTGATTTTCCCGCCGAAAGTCGTTATAATCCCCTGATGCCCTAGGCATACGCCTAAGGTAGGAATCTTAACGCTGAGTCTCCTCAAGATGTCTCTGCAGACTCCGAAGTAGCGACGTTCCTCAGGGGTTCCCGGACCAGGCGAGATCACTATTCTATCCGGTTTAATCTCGGCTGCTTTATTCGCGGTTATCTCATCATTCCTGTAAATGATGCATTCTGCTCCGAGTTCTTCAATATATTGAATCAGATTATAGACGAAAGAGTCATAATTATCGATAACAAGAACTTTCATGAAGAAGCCTCCTCCGAGAGTTCAAGAGCCTTCATCAAAGCTTGAAGTTTATGCTCAGTCTCGAACCATTCCTTCTCAGGAATAGAGTCCGCTACGATTCCAGCTCCAGCTTGAATGTAAGAATGATCATCTCGGGCAAAAAGGGTCCTTATGGTTATCGCGAAGTCAGCGTTTCCGTTATAGGAAAAGTATCCGACGGCTCCAGCGTATGGTCCCCTACGTGTTGGCTCAAGCTCCTCGATGATCTCCATCGCCCTAACCTTTGGGGCGCCGGAGACTGTGCCAGCTGGGAACATCGCCTTTAGGGCGTCATAGCTACTACAGTTTTTTCTCAGCTTGCCTACTACTCTTGAGACTATGTGTTGAACGTGGCTGTATTGTTGGATCTTCATGAAATCTGTCACTTGGACGCTTCCGGATTCTGAAACTTTTCCTATGTCATTTCTAGCTAAGTCAACAAGCATCAAATGCTCAGCTCGTTCCTTAGGATCCGAAAGGAGATCCCTTGATAATTCCATGTTCTCATCTGGATCCTCAACTCTTTGACGGGTGCCTGCGATTGGAAAAGTCTCTACGAGGCCGTTCTCAACTCTCACCAGCATCTCAGGGCTTGAACCGACAATTTTTTGGTTGCCAAAGTTTAGGAAATACATGTAAGGCGAAGGATTAATCCTTCTAAGGGCAAGGTAGAATTTAGCCAAGTCTCCGCTGATTTTGAATCCGTATCTCTTCGATAAAACAGCTTGGAAGATGTCGCCTGAATAGATGTAATCCTTGATCTTCTCAACTCGCTTCTCAAATTGGTTCTTTGATAGGTTTCCCCTCGGATTGCTGAAATATAAGTTGCCGACACCGCAAGGGGTCTTCTCAATCTCAGATAATTCCTCTAAGCGGCTCTTCGCGGTGTAGAAGTAAATAGCTTCGTTTCGAAAATGATCGAAGATTATTCCATCGTCATATATCCCCACGTGAATATCTGGAAATCCTAAGTCATCCTTAGACTTTTCTGGAAGTCTCTCCCAGTATCGAATTGCATCGTAGGAGATGAATCCCACGGCGCCGCCGATAAATCTGTATCGGCTGAAAATCTTATTCGCTGATAGTATTTCACGAAGAATCTCCAGCGGATCATCCGTCTCGATCGTTATCTTCTCATCTGTCTCCCTTTTCCATACTGTCAGTCTACGGTTTTTCGCCGAGATAACCAATTTAGGCATGAACCCTATGAAGGAGAACTTAGCAAGCCTTTCAGGCCCAATCATCGATTCGAGAAGAAATGAATATTCACATCGCCGCAGAATCTTAACGAAAAGCTCAGTCAGTGAACCTCTAGCTTTAAACCGCTTTAATTTAACTTGATCGGATCTTCCCTCAATGATGGATATCTGCTTGAATCCAAACCTGATCCCTCACTTACGGCTCCCCCATGTATGCCTCCAAATTTGTTCCTTCACGTACTATTTAAAGCTTTTGTGCACAAAAATATACCTGAGATATAAACTATTTAGGGAAAATTTCTGAGCGAACAGTAAATTCGGAGCCTTTTCGGGATCTTTTCACGTTAAATTTAAATGTTACACTTATCAATCATTTTTCGATTAAAAAATAAACATTGTGGCGGTAAAGAAATGGACGATGTTGATCGAAAGATAGTCTCAAGGCTCCTTAAGAATGGAAGGGCTTCCTATAGGGAGCTAGGTGAAGCCGTAGGATACACCATAATGGGGGCTAAGAGAAGAGTTGAAAAGATGCTTTCTGAAGGTTTAATTCACATATCAGCCGGAGTCAATATTGAAAAATTAAAGCTTCATGCGGCTCTCGTGCTGATTGAATTCGACAGCCGCGAAGCGCTAAAAAGATGCTTAGAAAAGTTTAAGGAATGCCCGCGAATTGTGAACATGTTTACTTTATTTGCAGGTTATAATCTAGCCGTCCTGATCGTCGCTGAGGATAAGGATACCTTAGAAAGCGAGTCTATGGAGAAATGTTCATTAAGATGCAATCCGGGCATTCGAAGAACGGAATTCTATCCTGTGGGGACGGTTCTCTTCTCTCCTTTCATGAGGATACGTATGGATCTAGTGACAAAAGATAGAGAAATTTCGCCGTGTAACGTTGCATGCAATTCGTGCGAGAGATATCAGATCAACAGATGCGTCGGATGCCCCGCGACGAAATATTATCGAGGGTCACTTTAACCTGGAGCCTTCGGAGACTTCTACGGCTTTAGGAGCCATTCCCTTTTTTGAGGATTAAAACGGAGTTTAAAGCGTCAATCGAAAAGAAATCAACATTTGTTAACGTTTTCTCTTCAAAATCTACGCCTCTCATTTTAATTGATTCTCCCTCTTTAGAGATTAATACTACATCTTGAGCGACGAGCTTCCTGTCGTTATCTTCCTCAACATAAACTTTCAGCAAACACATGATGGATCTCCCTTCTGCCGTGTATACTCCAGATAAGCCGTTCAATATACGTCTTTCTACGCTCAGAATCACCTGTTAGAAATTTTATATACTATCAGGTTTTTTCTATTCTACATATACCCCTAAAGACATGGTACATGATCTGCCTTATTGGGAATTAATTGAAACCAAAAATGTAAGAATTGGAGCGCTAAAGCATGGATGAAGCGACCGTTGCCATAATCAAAGGCGACAACCCTGTGAATATGGTTATTGAAGCTTTGGAAATGATAAAAGCGGATGGGACTTTTAGGGCTGATGAAAGGATTCTCGTAAAGCCAAATTATATAGACGCAAGCCACCCGTCTACTGGAGTAACGACCGATGCGAGAGTTGTTGAAGGCATAGTTAAGTTCCTAAAGGAGAAAGGGCTGAATAACATCGTGATCGGTGAAGGAAGCGGCCTATCTGATACAATGAGAGCATTTGAGACGGCTGGCATAGATAAAGTTGCAAGCCGCTGGAAGGTAGACTTGATGGATCTCAACGATGATGAATACGTCATCGCCGATGTTCCTTCACCTTTAGCCTTGAAGACTGTTAGAATCGCAAAGACAGCCCTAAACTCCGCCATAATAAGCGTGCCTAAACTTAAACTTCATAGGATGGCAGGAGTGACTTTAAGCCTTAAGAACATGATGGGCGTCGTGAGCCCGAAAGGTCAAATCCACCGCTCGTTAAGTAAGAAGATCGCTGATCTCGTTTCGCTTGTCAAGCCGAGACTCGCAGTTATAGACGGCATAATCGGCGGGGAAGGCCATGAACTTGCCAAGAAACCCGTAGAAATGAACCTCGTCATAGCAGGGTTCCAGTAGCCGTGGACACTGTTGGGGCAGCCGTGATGGATTTTAATCCGAAAAAGGCGGAACATCTAACACTAGCTGCAAAAAAGGGACTTGGCATTTGTGACTTGGACAAAATAAGGGTGCTTGGCGAGCCGATAGAAAAGGTTAAGAAAAGATTCAAGCCTTCCTTCTCGATGAGGATACTCTCGAGATTTGCATGAACCCTCATGTGATATCAAGGAGGAAAAAGAATGGCCAGTAAATCTGAGATTTATGAAGAATGCTTTAAAGAGATAGCCAGGAGGATCAAAGGTCTAAACCTTCAAGACCGGATGAGATTAATCTGTGAAATTTTGAAAGAAAAGATTCCATACTATTTTTGGGTTGGCTTCTACTTTCCCAAAGGTGAATTCCTAGAATTGGGGCCTTCAATGGGGCCGCCGGCATGTAACCGAATAGCGGCGACAGGTGTCTGTGGAAGAGCTGCGAAAGAGAGAAGAGCGATTATCGTCCCTGATGTCAGCGTGTTTCCTGGACATATAACTTGTGATCCAAGGTCAAAATCAGAGATCGCCCTGCCAGTATTTGATAGCAGAGATAATATAATCGCAATTCTCGACGTCGACAGCGAAGAATTAGAAAGCTTTGATGAGACTGACAGAGAATGGCTTGAAAGGATTCTTCACGATGCCTTCTCGGAATCATAAAAAATAGCATCAAAATTCTAGACGTTTAGGCATAATCATCAATTCTGTTGCTTTAACCGATCATTCAGAAGATTGCTTTTGGGAATCTCCACGTATCTTATCGTACATTTTCTCAAGCGTCCAACGCGTAGCGGATCTAATCTCCCTTTCTCTTTGCTGGTCGAAATTCTTGATCCTTATCTCGCGTAGAATGTTCCCTTCTTTCACAATCTCATATGAGAAAACTTCGTTTGGCATGAGTCTTCCCCGCTGCACGAGCTCTTGATCCTTTTCCTGCATCTTCGCGAAGATCCTTTCGACAAGGAAAGCGGTGAATGGAGGGATATTTACATCGAACTGTTTATCCGACGCTGGCACAATGCTGATCTGGTCTTCTCCGACGTACATATTCGCTAAAAGTTCCCCTGACGCCGTCTTCAAGGGGATTGTTCTAAGAATCTTTTGGGGGACTGGTGCGGGAACAGCCTCGCTTGGCTTGGATGGTTTTGGCTTAGCTATCTCTCCTGCCTTCTTGAAGCTTCGTTCTATGAGGAGATTATTGACAAAATCGAGAAGAGCCCGCATTCCATCGAGTTCAGCCTCGAGATTTTTTATCCTCTCTTCCAGAATCTCTCTTAGCTCCGCAATTTTCTTGAGTTCTTCTTCCATTCTTTTTTCTCCCTAAATAATAAAGAAGCTGCTAACCCAATCCTTCATCTAACGGATTTCTCGTTGGATACTTTGAACAAATCATTTAAAAGGCTTTTCAACATTAAACGTGCATCGATAGTCTTTTTAGCAAAATTGATTAAAGTTTAAAAAGTGATGCAGATGCCCATAAGCGTATATGTTTTAATTCAAGTCGAGAAAGGCGAACCATGGCCTGTGGCCGAGAAAATCTTGGAAATTGAAGGCGTAAAGACCGCGCATATCGTGACTGGACAATATGACATTATCGCCTTTGCTGAGTTAAATGAGCTACAAGAGATAAAGGACTTGATTAAAAGAATCCATCGGATGGAAGGGATTCAACACACTCAGACCGCAGTGTGCATACAATAAAACACATCGATTCTTCTTTATTTTTTAAGGTTAACCGAAGTTTAGCTTGTTAATAATTGAATTATCGAGGGCATCTGGACATTCATTGAAACATATATGGAAACAGCTAGAATAACCAGTGAAATCAAAATCAAGAGAACATCCTCTCTTCTCATCTTCAACACGTATAGGTTTGTACGGTTCCTGTTGGCTCCCCAAGCTCTGGATTCCATGGTCTCTGCGAGCTCCAAGCTTCGACGAATCGCATTCACTATCAGCGGAATAAGAATCGGTATATAATTCCTGATTCTCTTGAAGAAGTTGCCGCCTTCCATTTCAAGCCCCCTTGCTTTCTGAGCGTCCATGATTGTCTGAGCTTCCTCCGCTAGGACGGGGACGAATCGAACGGCAGTTGTAAATGCAAAGCAGATCTCGTATGGAATGTGGCTCTGTTCTAATGCTAATCCAAGCATGTCTGGAGATGTCGTTAAGAAAAAGATTGAGAAGGTTTGAACTAAAACGATGAATCGAACGGTCATAGCTAAAGAGCGCTCCAGAATCGAACCGAACGTTTCATACCCAGTGTAAAAATAAAGTGAAAGAAGGTTCATTACAAAGATTATAACGGCGAACATTGCGGAGCCCTTCATTGATCGCATCCATTCTTTTTGAACCCTAGCCATGAAGACAAAAGGCACCTGAATCAAGAACAGGATGATGAGAGGAATCAGATTGCTAAACATGACTGTAACCACGAAGAGAATACATACGTAGATGAATTTGGCTCTCGGATCCATCTGATGAACGGGTGATGATACGCTTCGAAATTTGAATCCATCGAACATGCTCATCTTTGACCACCTAGTCTTTCATAGAGAATATCAGCTGCCTCGTAGACATCGATCACTTTTCTGGGGAAACCGAAGTCTTCAAGACCCTTAAAGATCTTCGTAATCTCAGGCAGGGCGACTGAGGCTTGATTCACCAGAGTCTCATTCGTCAAGATCTCCCTTGCTTCCCCAGTTGCTATTATTCTGCCTTGTCTCATAAGCATGATAGTTGGATTGCATTCAGCGACGAACTCCACGTCATGAGTGACTATTATGACCGTTTTTCCTTGACGATTTAACTGCACTATGAATTGTCTCAGCCGCTCTTTCTGCCTATAGTCTTGACCAATAGTCGGCTCATCGAGTATAACGATCTTTGGATCCCACGCTAACACGGATGCCAATGCAACACGTTTTCTTTCGCCGCCGCTCAGCATGAAAGGAGAAACCTTCCGATACTCATTCAAATCAAGCAGATTCAATGCCCAATCGACACGTTTCTTGATCGTTTTCTCGTCATATCCGAAATTCTTCAAGGCGAAGCTGATCTCCTCCTCCACAGTCTCGCTGAAGAGTTGATGATCAGGATTCTGAAAGACAAGCCCCACTTTTCTTGCTAATGTCGCCACGCTTACCTTCGTTGTCTCCACCCCATCTATGAGGACTCTTCCTTTCGTCGGCTTAAGCAGCCCATTTATATGTTTAACCAGAGTTGTCTTTCCAGCTCCATTCTGCCCCATGATCGCTACGAATTCGCCGTCTTCAATCTTCAAGTTGACCCCCATCAAAGCCTCCACGCCGTTCGGATAGGTGAAATAGACATCATCCATAACGATCATCTGCTCATCACTTCCATTATCGATCGGCAAGCCTCATCCGAACTTAACGGAGGCCCATTGAGGCTTATTCCTCTGAGTTTCAAAATCTTATAAAGCAAAGTAGCTTTAGGAATGCCGACTCCTATCAGACGGGCCTCTTCTGAGACTAACACCTCCCGAGGGTTCCCATCTAATACGATCTGCCCGTTCTGCATGACAATAACGCGGCTAGCATACTTCGAGATCAGATCTAACCTATGCTCGACCAGAATTATTGTTATGCCGAGATCCTTGTTGAGGCTATTAATCACATCGAAGATCTGCTCTGCACCAATCGGATCTAAAAAGCTCGTCGGCTCATCCAGCACTATCACCTCCGGATTCATAGCCAGCACCGAGGCGATCGCAACCCTCTGCTGTTGCCCTCCTGAAAGCTCATAGGGCGCCCTATTCCTTAACTCGTACGTCCCAGTTATTTTGAGAGCCCAGTCTACTCTTTTACGGATCTCCTCTCTTGGAACTCCTAGATTTTCAAGTCCAAAGGCAACGTCTTTCTCAACTGATAATGCGAAGAGCTGATTCTCCGGGTTCTGAAAGACCATGCCGACGTGCTGAGCGATCTCGTAAGTCGGATGTTCCCTCACGTTTAATCCGCAGACGGTTATTTCGCCCTCAAGTCTTCCACCATAAAAATGGGGAATCAACCCGTTGAAACATCTACAAAGAGTCGTCTTGCCGCATCCACTTGGACCGGTGATAATCACGAATTCGCCCTTCTTAATCTCGAGATTCACATCTCTGAAGGCAGGCTTCTCCCCAATCGGATAGGTGTATGTCAGTCTCTTAGCCTCAATTATCGCCAATCTCTGTCACTTCATGGAGTTCTCATGTCTTCCTCATTTTTTCGGAGTAGATACTTGATATTGAGATACTTAAATTAATTGTATGAAATATTCAACTCTGTTCATATTACGGGTTTACCGATAAGAACCCAACGCTTCGAGAAAAACAATCATAATGAAGGAAAGCCGAAAGTCTCTCTTCTCTTAGTGTATTCGCCAACAATCGGTATTCGCTGTCCACATTTCGGACATCGTTTTTTAGACGTAACTCTATACTTCACAATCGTATAGCCGAACCGTTTAATCAGGAGCTCTCCACATCTCGGGCAGTACGTATTTTCATATTTGTGACCTGGAACATTCCCAATGTATGGATATTGAACTCCAGCTTTCTTAGCCATCTCGTAAGCTCTTTCCAAAGTCCCTATCTCTGTCGGGGGGTTTGAAAACTTGTAGGCCGGATAATATCTGGTGAAATGCAGCGGAGTCTCGGCTCCGGCCTCTTTCAAGTGTCTCTCTATTATCCACGTTAGGCAAGATTCATCATCGTTAACTCCGGTTACGACAAGGTTAACAACCTCCACATGCAAGCCCATCCTCTTAGCTTCTCGGATATTCCTCCAAACCTTTTCCACATCTACCCCGCCGCAATACTTCCGATAGACCTCGCCGTCACCCTTCATGTCAATCTTGATACCGTCCATACCTGAATCTTTAAGAAGCTTTAATGCCTGAAGCGTCATGTAACCATTCGAGACATAGCAGCAATATAGACCTCTTTCACGGCCAGCCTTAAAGAGCTGCAGAGCCCAGTCCGTCAGAAGTGTGGGCTCTTGAAAACTTGCACAAAGCCCCTTGTCTCCGCTGATAAGAGCTTGATTCAAAACCTTTTCCGGACGGGTAAAAGACGCCTTAGCAGGGTTTGGAGCTCTTCTTGATAAATGATGATTTTGGCACCATCGGCATTCAAAGTTACATGACCATGTGGAGAACGTCAAAGCAGTGGAGCCTGGCCAGTAATGAAAGAAAGGCTTAATCTCAATCGGTCTGCTTTCAAGTGCGCTTAGATCGCCGTAAACAAGCGTGTATAGCTCTCCATCCACGTTTAACCTAGTTTTACAGAATCCCCTCCGCCCGTTGGGAATCACACATCTCCTTTCGCATAACCCGCATTTCACAGCGTCATCAGATATCTTCTCGTAAAGCACCGCTCTGTGAACAGTTGGAAAAGTCAATAATCCATGCAATTTGATGCTCACATTTGAGAAAATATGTAACTCATTAAATCTTTTTCTAAATTGGGATCTATGCTAGTTTAGCATCATGATTAAGGCTTTTGGCTTATCTCTAAATCTGCTTGTTGAGAGCGAATTCACTTCGGTGTTAACTAAGCTCCCGCTCGTATTTTTCGAATAAAAGCTCAAGAGCCCTCCTGAAGGCTTCAGCTCTGCTTGAAAAGATCCTCTTTGTGCTGATCAGCGTGTCGAGCTTTCTAAGCCACTCGTTTGAAAGAGTCAACTTAACCGTTATTTCTTCATATTCTTTTTCTTGTTCCTCTTTTTCAGTCAACTCTCTTCGTCAATTAGGATATGAATAATATATATAAAAGTTGTCATTTTGCCATCTAAACAATACTTTTTGGATGATAAAAATGATATGTGAAGTTTACAAAATTCAAACTCTTGGAAAGCTTTATATTTTCTTTAAGAATTATATAAGATAAAATGAATCTTGCATATTATTGATGATGTGACTCTGTTTGCTGAGGGCGATAAAAGATGAGTAGAAATATTGAGAATGTCGTCGTAAATTCCGCGTCTAAAATAAGCATCGAAGAGATAGCTAAGCGAGCTGTTCCACAAATAAGCGTTTTAGGCATAGGCGGAGCGGGATGCAACATAGTCTCATGGATGAAAGGTAAAGGAGTCTCAGGTGCACGGATATACGCTCTGAATAGTGACGCCCAACATCTAAGCATAACGAAAGCAGACGACAGATTATTGATAGGCTACAAAATAACAGGCGGCCTCGGATGCGGAGGCTTCCCAGAGCAAGGAGCTAAAGCTGCTGAAGAAAATGCTAAGGAGATAGAGGCGCTAGTAAGCGGCTCCGGTCTGGTCTTCATAACAGCTGGTCTGGGAGGAGGAACCGGAACAGGCGCATCTCCAGTCGTTGCAAGAATCGCTAAAGAAATCGGCGCACTTACAGTTAGTGTGGTTACGACTCCATTTCAAGTTGAACGAGCTAGGCTTATCAAGGCAAAAGAAGGGTTGAAGAGACTCGTTGAAGTCTGTGACGCTGTGATCGTGATTGATAATAACAGGCTTAGAAGAGTAGCAGGCAACTTGCCTTTAGCTGAGGCTTTCGCCGTTGCAAATGAGCTGATAGCGACTTTCATCAAGAACATATCCGAGACGATATCCATACCGAGCCTTGTTAATCTAGACTTCGCTGACTTGAAGGCTATCATGACTGGA
>PIYJ01000006.1 GCA_003601725.1 Candidatus Bathyarchaeota archaeon | reverse complement strand
CGGAGAAGCGAGGCTAAGAATAAACTTATTTCACTCCATCTCTTCCCATACTTCTCCATGACGATGACTATCGAATCCACATGGAAATCGGTAATTGCAGCTTTGATCTCACCGTCCCTCAACTTCTCTAAGAGCTGTTTACATGCTGGGCCATGGATCTCAGCCAGTTCAGCCTCAAGGAAAATGTTTGCGTCAAGTAGCACCTCTGTACCCGAGAGCTTTTTTAGCCCTGACTTCTCCAGCTTCATGTTGAAGTTCAACTCCGCTTCGTTTAACGTGAGATAGCATGCCGTAAATCGCTTCAACAGGATCTTCAATCGATTCAGCGATCTCCAGAACCTCTGAAACTTGCGAGAGCCAAGCGGAGATAGCCTTCTCCGAGGCTATGCTCAGGGAGCCCTTTCTATAGCCGAAAAGCTTCATGGCAACCTCTCTAAATCTTCGCTCCACATCGTCAGATATGTAAACTTTAATTCCACCCATCGGATTGTCCCTAAATTACTAAAGGAACAAAGATCTTTATATCTTTTTCAACGTGAATGCGCGTCTCACATGTAAAAATTTTTATAGCTACCGCTAAGAAATTTGTGGAAGATCCAGAGGTAGTCCATCTTAAGATTTTCCGCAGTTCTTCTTTAGGCTACGCAGATTAAGGTTTGTGTGCTGCAGACTCCTTCTATCCGGTGGATCTTGTTGACTACTAGATCTGCTATGTCGGATATTTTCTCAACTTCGACCACTGCAACTACATCGTAGGCTCCAGTCACCGCGGAGGCGCTTTTCACACCCTTAATCTCGGAGACTTCCTTAACAACGTTAAGAGCTTTCCCTAATGTCGCTTGGATCAGAACATACGCGCAGACCAAGAATCTTCTCCCCTATTTTGGTATTCCTCAATATGTGACTTTTATGTTTTATGTAGAGAACTGTCCTGATAATCATGCTAGGAATAGCATGGGGGAGAATTAATTATTCCGTTTCAGAGAAGGAATAAGCTGAATCTTTTTCATGTTTAGCTTGAAAAATAGATTTATAATGTTATGGCGCCGTTCTTCAGTGAGGGCGTTATATCTAAAACGTCGACTTGACAGCAGAACTTCACATCTTCTTCGAATCCCAATTTAACCAGATTCTGAGCGTGCTCTCCCTTCATGATCTGGTTGAGAAGAGAATTCTTTGCTTGCTGAAATGAGAGAAGCGAAGCGGATGCGGAATCCGATAGAATCACATTGTGCTCGGTTAATTTTTCAACAATGGCGCCACCACAGAGAAAATCCTCAAGAGAGAAATGTCCCCTCCGTCCTGAAGGAACTATTGAGATTTCCCCTTCTTCTCTTGAAGCGATCTTTAAAGCCCTAGAAGCAACGGAGCTCACATTAAGAAAACTTGCTATCAAAACGGATTTTGCAGTTCTACAGCGGATTAGGGCAGCTGTTCCGCTCGTGGTGGTGAAGATCAGCGTCTTGCCTTGAACTTTGTCTCGCGTGAATTCAAGAGGGGAGTTTCCGAAGTCGAAGCCTTCGGGTTTTGTTCCTCCCCTTTCGCCGGCGAGGAGATTCTCCGGATGCTCCGATTTGAGCTTGTAAGCTTCCCTCAGAGCCTTCACGGGTATTATTCTCTCCGCTCCGTTTACAAGGGCATTTATTATGCTTGAAGTGCATCGCAACACATCGATTACCACCATTATATTCCCCTGTCTCGCAGCCTCAGCCGTTTCTTTCGCGGTTAGCTCAAGGTTCACCTTAATATTCATGCTGACCACGTGCCTCCCTCGTTCAACTGAATAGTTGTTCCAATAATCTGTTATCTATTATTCAGGCGGGTCGCCCCAATCTGGGATTTTAAGTAATCTTCCTTCTTGAAGAGCTGATTGATGGGCGATTATCCCCGGCGCACAGTAACGCACCGCTTCCCAAACGTTAATCCTCGGTAGACGCTGCTTTTTCACTGAATCTACAAATTCATGAACCAGATATGCATGTGACCCTCCATGCCCTCCTAGATTTGTTGCGAGAGGTTCAGGCAGCCATTCATGATGACGAGTAGGATTCACGATCTGCCTTCCATTCTTGTCTGCCCAAACGGCTCCTGCTAGATTACATTCGAAGCTTCCTTCGGTTCCATAGATTCCGCTTGTTCTTTCGCATCCGGGATGGCCTATGCGGCGAAACTCACATATCAAGGCTGTCGCTCCATTACTCATCGTGAAGAAAGCCGTCTCATTGGAGAAGACGTTTCTGTAAATTGTATCTTCGCGGAACCAATCATCATTTGGATAGATGAATCCTTGTGCTGAAACTTTTATCATATGCGCCTTCATCACTGAGACTGGAAAACAGATTGAATGTGTCGGGTAATGCATCGGTATCCCTCCCGTCTTATCTCTTCCCCAATCTTCTCCCCATCTATTCTTTGCCACTTCTTCCAGCCCATGGCTTAGATCATGGAAGTACTCAGCACGGCAATGTATGAACTCCCCGAAGGCACCCTCCTCAGCTTTCTTCCGGCAGAAAACAGCTTCGGGACGAAAGTAGCTCGTTTCACCATTCATATAGATCATGCCTGTCTCCTTCACTGTCTTCACAAGCATCTCGCATTCCTTGATTGATTGAGCTGCGGGCACGGCGCAGTAGACATGTTTACCAGCCTTCATCGCTTTAATCGCCTGCCTAGCATGCAGCCAAGGTTGGGTAATTATCGCGATCGATTCGATGTCTGATTTGCATATCTCGTCAAGGCTACGATAGGTCTCGGATACATCGTATTTGTCAGCCCAGTATTCCAACCTATCCTTCCTGAGATCGCATAAAGCGAACCGGTCGACATCCGGATGATTCTTGAAGAGACTTATGAAAGACCGGCCGAACATTCCGACGCCGACTAATCCGAGGCTAATACCCATGTTTAATCATCCTTTCCTCTTCACGGTTCTAATTCAAAACCGGGAAATAAGCCTAACCTAGGGCTAAAGCAACTATTTATGAATCCTCCGGGGAAACTATTTTTAAGAAATCACAATCACATATTCTTAAATCCAGTTTGTAAGGCATGTGAATATGAAGAAGACTGGGAATAACCTTAAGATAGGGCTTGAAGTTCACGTTCAGATAACGAGCCTAAAGACTAAACTATTCTGCGGATGCTCCTCAGATTACCGGGGAAAAGAGCCTAACACCCTGGTCTGCCCAGTCTGTTTGGGGCTTCCCGGCTCGCTTCCAGTTCTCAACAAGAGGGCAGTTGAATATGCGGTTATGGCTGCTCTTGCGCTTAACTGTGAACTCTCAAACCGCATGCTCTTTTTCCGTAAGAACTACTTTTATCCGGATCTGCCGAAGAACTTCCAAATAACACAATATGACAGAGCAGGCGGAGTTCCCCTAGCTAAAAATGGCTATTTATACCTAGAGCACGGAGGCGAAAGGAAGAAGATACGGATAAGCAGAATTCATCTCGAAGAGGACCCTGGAAGGCTTGTTCACTTAGGCTCAATTGACCATTCGCCTTACACGCTTGTTGATTACAACCGATCCGGCATAGCCCTTCTAGAGATCGTTACGGCGCCCGACATAAGGTCACCAAGAGAGGCAAGAATCTTCCTTCAGAAGCTTAGATCAATTCTTGAACATCTTGGAATCTTCGACGGCAGTCTTGAAGGCTCCATGCGATGCGATGCGAATATCTCTTTAGCTGGCGGCACAAGAGTTGAGGTGAAGAACATATCGTCCTTTAAGGAGGTCGAGCGGGCTTTGAGCTTCGAGATAACGAGGCAAAAGGGGCTTCTAGAGAAAGGAATACAGGTCAAGCGGGAGACTCGGCATTGGGATGAGACGAGGCGGGTCACAATATCTCTTCGAACGAAGGAGACCGAGCAGGATTATCGATATTTCCCAGAGCCTGACCTTGTTCCGGTTGAGCTGAATAAAGAATTCATTGAGCAGATCAGAGCGCGGATGCCGGAGCTTCCAGATGAACGACTGGAAAGGTTTGTCTCTCAATATGGTCTTCCAAAGTATGATGCAGGCGTCTTGGTGAGCTCAAAGGCCTTAGCGGATTTCTTCGAAGAAGCCGTTAAGCTCTATGATAAGCCTAAAGAGATCAGCAATTGGATGATGAGCGATCTTCTCAGGTATCTTTACGAGAATAATCTTGAACTGCAGGAATCGAAGATTACGCCTAGGAAGCTCGTGGAGATGATAAGGCTGATTGACGACGGGGTGATCAGCGGAAAGATCGCGAAGAGAATACTGCCCAAAGTGATAGTGACCGGAAAGGATCCCAGCGAAATCGTTAAGGAAGAAGGGATGACCAAGATCAGCGACCGCGAATTCCTGGAGAAGCTGATAGCTAAAATCTTCGCTGAGAACCCTAAGGCAGTTAAGGACGCCCTTGCAGATGAGAAGGCTGCTCACTATTTGATTGGACAGTTGATGAAGGCAACACAGGGGAAGGCGGATCCAATCTTGTCAAGCAGAATGATCATGAAACGACTCGAAATGCTTCGAAAGAGCAAAGAAAAAGACTAGGGAGACAAATCTTACAGTTTTTTAATTTATTCATGCCTTTGGGATCTTTCGCTTCAAGTCTCGGGGCTTTCGCGTAATTCTTTGGCTTTCATCTCCGGAGTGTAATCGAAGGTAACTGTTCCAGCTCCCGTCTCTACGCTTGCGAAGTATTTGATCTTGTTCTTTTCACGATACGGAGGATAAAACTCGACGTGAAAATGGTAATAGGGATACCCCTTTCCATCAGTCGGCCTCTGATGCAAAACCATCATGTAAGGAAAACTCATCTCAAAGAGGTTATCAAACTTTCTAAGCACCTTTTTAAGAATAGATGCAAACATGGTCTTTTCTTTCTCACTTAGCTCAGGTAAGGCGCCTACGTGTCTTTTTGGGTATATTTGTACGCCGTACGGCCAATGCGCAAAGAACGGGAGGAAACATACGAAATCCTCGTTTTCACATACAATACGCGTCATATCCCTCCTTTCCTTCTCAATTACGCGGCAGAACAAGCAGTTTCCAGTACGTCTCCAATATCTTCTGCTTGATGTTAGCTCCCTCTGTATTATCGGCGGAATGAAAGGAAAAGCATATAGCTGCCCATGCGGATGATCAAGTGTAACACCGATTATTCGCCCCTTATTCTCGAAGATGAATACGTACTTGATGTAATCTCGGCTTCCCAGCTCTATGAATCTCTCCGTCCATAAATCGATCACCGCCTTGATGTTCTTGACGCTCAAGTCCGCCAATGTAGCATCATGCTTAGGAGTATAGATTATGATTTCACAGACTCCTTTGGCTGGACGAGACCTGTAGAGCCTATCGGATTTTACGCTGGGCGGTGGGGGTTCAGGCTGTAAAGCTGGAAATTTATTCGGCAAACTTAAAACTGTCCAATCTCCTTCAGGTATCTCTTCAGATCCGGGACAGAATGGGCAGTAGCCCTCCGGCAGCAAGGGACGTTTGCCCCTCTTACCTGAAACTATGATCCACTGGCTCATTATCGGATCCCATCTGAGCTCCAATGAGCACACCTCACAGATACGTACTCATCCGAATTTATAGCAACGGATGTTTTTTATCTTATCTTTTTCCAATGGAAGAAATTGGGTGCTGAAATATCTCAGTATGTTATAAATCTTAAATTCTTGGAACAAGAGACGTTAAAGCTAAATCTTGTTTCAAAAAAGGAAACGTATGATGATTAGGATTGACCGAAGAAAGCATGACTCCGAAAGAGCGGTGGCTGGCAGTTCTTAAACGGAGGAAACCTGACCGTATACCTATGGATTATTGGGCGACACCGGAAGTCACGAAGAATCTTATGAATCATTTATCTATTAACAGCCTAAAAGAGATGTATGAACGACTACACATAGATGCCGTCGTCAGCGTTAACCCAAAATATATCGGCCCACCTATTCCAGAGGATTCTGACATTTTCGGTTGCCGCTACAAAAATGTAAGGCATAGAACGGGCGTATACAGAGAATGCGTGTATAATCCGCTGGCTGATTATGATTCGGTTAGTGAGATCAAAAGGAAATTTGAATGGCCCACCGTCGACTTGTATGACTATTCCGTGATCCCCGACCAGATAGCTGGATACGAAGATTATCCGATTAGAGGCGGCGGGTCGGAGCCGTTTCTGATCTATAAAAACCTGCGGGGACAAAGGCAAGCCTTTCTCGATCTTTACCTCCACCCTGATATTGTGCATTATTGCCTTGACAAATTATTCGAGTTCTGCTACGAGAGTACTAGGCTTATTTACAAAGAGATACCGGGGAAAGTTATGCTTAGCTACATAGCGGAGGATTTCGGCTCTCAAACCGGGCTTCTTTTCTCACCAGATCATATTCGTGAATTCTTTCTTCCAAGAATGAAGAGGATGATGGATTTAGCACATAGTAACGGGGTTTACGTCTTCTTTCACAGCGACGGCTCAATCAGAAAGATAATTCCAGACATGATTGAAGCCGGCATTGATATTTTGAATCCAGTTCAATGGAGATGCAAAGATATGGATCGTGAGTCTCTTAAACGCGACTTCGGGGACAAAGTGATCTTTCACGGCGCAATGGATAACCAGCAGACATTAGCATTCGGCTCAGAGGAGGATGTTCGACAAGAAGTTCGAGATAACCTTAGGATACTTGGAAGAGACGGCGGCTATATTTTGGCTCCCTGCCACAATATTCAGCCCATTACTCCGGTGGGGAACATTCTCGCAATGTATGACGAAGGCTATAAGAGAGGCAAAATGATCGATCTATGATTTGATCTTAAAACTAACCTTGTCGCTTAATGATATCACAATCTTCTTCACGTCAGCTATCGAAAAAGGCTTTCAGAAGAGTAGTTTCTTCTCAGCATATTCTTTATTGAAGCATTCCTGTTTCTCTCTTCATACAAAAATTTATGAAGCAAAAATGGAATGTTTTCAAGGAGAACTGAAGAGCTATTCTTCTTCAAAGTTCTCTGGTGAGATATAATCGCCGAATGTCTCTTTGGCTTTTAGCAAGCGTTCACGCTGTTGATCCAGTATTCGAAAGAGCTCCTCCGGTGTGTCAGTAACTTTTTCTCTATAGAATCTTTTCGCCCGTTCAATTTTAGCCAAGTTTTCAGGAACACGAATAGTGAACTGTTTAATGTAGTCTTCCTTTCTGTATTCTTTGTCCAATACCTTTTTGAAGAGCAATTTTAGGTCTTCATATCTGGGGATTAGGCCCGTCGGAGCTTTTAGTGCTCCAACATCTTTATGCACGCGTAATTCCATCCACTTGACCCATACATGTTTATCTTCCGGAGCGTTGAGGTATTCACCTGTCTCCAGATCTCGTAGGAAATAATTAACCCCAAAAATGACCGGTGGCTTTTTGAGCTTCCTTCCGAAAGTCAAATTGTTACGTATATTCTGGCCTAGAGGGATAGAGATGAAGTCTTGAATGCTCATCATGTTTATCTCGGGTACACCTTCTTTACCGATTGTGGCAAAGGTTGTCTCAGTCTCGAGGGCCGCTCCATAACAGATGACCCCGTGTTCCCAGTTAAAGCTCTGCTGGACGGGCACGTAAGCCTTGCTGTCTCGACCGCCATACATTATGCCGCTTAATTCTACACCTGAAGGGTTATCTAATTCTGGGTCGCAATTTTCTAAAGCCCTTAGGGATATTGTGTAACGTGCATTTTTGTGAGCTGGCGGAATCGGATTGCCATGCTCATCGGTTTTTCCCTCCCACCAGCATCCAGTGTAGTTTACTCCGTCCTTTGGAAGTTCACAGCCCATTCCCAGCCAGTAGGGCTTTCCATCCTTAACTAACACGTTTGAGAAGATAACCTCACCCGGGTTCATGAGAGCCTTATAGATTACAGGATCATCTTTGGAGTTTATGCCTTGAAGAATACCGAATATGCCACACTCCACGTTTACTGCACGGGCAACTGAATTGATATCGCGAATGTAAGCGATGTCATCCCCCAATATGGATTCTCCCGGGAGCATAGCTGTAGAAGTCTTTCCGCAAGCACTAGGGAAAGCACCGGCAAAGTAGGTTTTGCGCCCACCCGGGCCGTGTACACCCATAATCATCATGTGCTCAGCTAGCCACCCTTCCTGGTTGGCTTTACGAATGGCAAGGCGAAATGCAAGTTTCTTGAATCCCACCGAGTTACCAGCATACTGGGTGTTAACGCTGTAGATGGTGTTCTCAATGTAATCTATGTATATCCGTTTCTTGTCATATTCTACGCTAACCATATTCTCATCGAGTCTTCCAGCAGAATGCAAAACCCGCAAAAACTTCTTGTGAGACCCCGATTTGCAAAATGCTTCATAGCCAGGCCTAAAGAGAAGGGATTCAGAATGAGCTACGTACCACGAGTCAGTGCACTGCAAACCAAGAATTGTGAATACAGAGTTAGGAGGCCCTAAGGAAACGAAGCGGACGATCATTGTGCGCCCTTTCATAGCATCCTTAAGCAAGCCCTTTACTTCTGCTAAGCCTTCCTCCCTCTCAATCTGGTTGAGGGCTTTGCTAAGCTGTTCTCCTTTTGGCACCAGATACTTGGTAGCCTCACGGTCTCTTCCTTGGTCATATGGACCGTCGAAGTGCACTGTATGTCCAGGAATAGCGAGGGGGGTTTCCTCACCGGTCTCAATCGCCTTGCGTCGAATATATTCTATGTCTTCGGAGGAGTCGTTGCAAACGAAGATACTATCTGGATTGCAAAGTTCAGCGCATTCAGCAATGAACTCGTGAACTTTAGGGTTAGGTATCATGCAGAGTTTCTGATAGTCAATTTGGCTTAGTTTTGGTCGCATCATTTCGAGGTGAATATTCATTTCTCTCAACCTGCCAATCTTTCACTTTCATATGTCGCGTGGACTATTCCTGAACTTGGGAATAGTTGAGCATTGTCTTTATGTTCAGCTCTGATGCGTGCGATGAGCCCTTCCATGCTTGCTTTGCACCCGCTGAGGGACAGATTATGTAATGTTAATCTTTCCGGTTACGCCGTTATAAGCGGCAACAAGTATCTTTTAAATCTTTCGGAAAAAAATTACGATTTTCGTAGAGAGCCTTCGAAAAACATCTCAAAACCTCGCCCTCCAACAAAAAAATAGTAAGATCAACCAAAAGGTATTATTAATTCGAATGATACAAAGGAAAGATGCGTGTTCATCCGATTAACACATAAGCTGGGAGCCTAATGGTGAAAACCGAAAAGAAGATCAAGGTTGCCTATCAAGGCGAGCCTGGAGCCTACAGCGAGAGCGCCATCTATTCCTATTTCGGATCTTCAGCTCAGCCACTGCCTTGCAGAACCTTCTCCGACGTGTTTAGAAGCGTTGAAATGGAGAAAACGGCATTTGGCATCGTTCCCATCGAGAACTCTATTGAAGGAAGCGTGAACGCGGTTTATGATCTATTCCTCAAATACGACCCGCGGGTCTGCGGCGAGATCATCCTCAAGATCACTCACTGCTTAATAGCAAATCCGGGAACCAAATTAAGCGACATAAAAGTGATCTATTCTCATCCACAAGCACTGGGCCAATGCAGAGCCTACCTGGAAAGTCTAAACTGCGAGTTGATCTCTACGTATGACACTGCGGGAAGCGTGAAGATGATAAAAGAGCAGGGGCTAACCGATGCAGGTGCAATAGCCGGGGAAAGAGCAGCTGAGATCTACAGTATGAATATTCTAGCTCGAGATATAGCGGATAACCCGAACAATTATACTCGTTTCTTCGTCCTTTCAAAGAATGACGCCCCGCCGTCGGGCAATGATAAAACCTCAGTGATCTTTTCGACAAAGCATATCCCCGGGGCTCTCTACCAAGCTTTAGGGGAATTCGCGAAGAGAAAGATCAACCTAACTAAGATCGAGTCTAGACCTACGAAACGGCGGCCTTGGGAATACAATTTCTACTTAGATTTTGAGGGGCACAGAAGCGAGCAACGATGCGCCGAGGCATTGGAAGGCTTAAGAAGCAAAGCCGTCTTCGTGAAGATCTTAGGCTCCTATCCGAAAGCCCCCGAAATATCTGATACTTCATCAACCTTATAGTCTCTGTTTCCCCTCTTTTCAGGTTATTTTCACGATCTGAGGAAGGGATCCCCAAAGTCCCGAATGGTCTTCACGAATTATCAGGACTCCTCGTATCCCTTCTATCGTCTTCGCCTTCTCTAAGCCTCGTTGAATGGATGCTTTCACGTCTTCCCCGATGACGGAGTTACAGATAGCTGTGGCAGCTGCGTCAGCTAAGGAAGCGTTATTCGCCACCACGGTTACGGAGTCTGCCTCTCCGAAGCTTAAGGTACGATCGGTTTTGCTGGAGCTTGTGGCCACACCGATGGGGCAATCTTCTCTTTTTAAACGAAAACCGATTCTGCTTGAGAAGACTGGACTATTAGAGTAGATCGATATGACGATTGGTCTTTCAGTGAAGGCAGCTATCTCTCCGCCGTTCTCAACAATAGCGATTTTTGCTCCTTTCCTACGCATGCATTCTAATCCGATGTCTGCTAATGCTCCTGCAACCGAAGCCATCGGTCCGACATTGGCTATGCTTGAAGCCATTGTCATGATCTTGACGATTCTAGGAGCCTCTGAAGACGGAGGTATCGGTTTTAATGCATATCGGAATCTCGGATGCCTCTTGATGTATTCGACTAAATGCTTCCTGTGCCTCTTTATCTCTGTTACCGCAGTGTTTAGAGCTTCTTTGCTGTCACATCTTATGTGGATCTTAGACTCTCCTATTACAAAGTTACTTTCATGATTTCCGTTCAATCTCTTCCCGCCTAAATGCTAAAGCAGAGTTATCGCTTTAACCGGACAGGCATTTACACACGTTCTGCATGCAACGCATTTTTCTTCATCAAATTCTAAGGTCCAATCTGGTCCGAACCGAAGTGCACGTGTCGGACAAGGCGATATGCAAGCCCCACAGGAAGTGCATCTATCATAATCTATCTGGAGAACTTTCGTAACCTTTTGAACACGCACGCCGGCTTCCCTGAACATGGCGAGAATCTCCTCAAGCCTCTTGCCGGTCGATGGAATCGAGACTACGAGTTCTCCTTTCTGTGCATTGACCTTCGCTTCCAAAATGTTGATCAGAAGCCCAGTCTTAGCTATAATCTCAGCTAAGACTGGTTTCTCGACGACTTCCGGGGAATAGATCAATCTGACTCTCATATTGTAAGCCTCCTCCCAACCAGTCTTCTGGAGATATCATCCGTTGTTATGATGCCGGAGACCTGTTTCGCCTCGTCTATAACGGGCAGTCCGGAAATATTGTGCTGAGCCATTCTCCGAGCAACAACATCGATCGATTCGTCTTCTCGAGCCGTGATAACTTTTCTCGTCATTATCTCTGAGAGCACATTTCTGTCATTTGCGATGGCCTTTGCCAAATCCCAAGAAGTCACAATTCCGATGAGCCTGCCGTCTCTGTCAATCACGGGTAGATGATCGATCCCCTTAGCAACAAGCTTTCTCGCAACTTCCTTCACTTCATCATCCGGCTTCGCCGTGATAACTTCTCTTCTCATCACATCTCGGACTCTTAGCTCCTTTCTCCTTATCCGCAGGGGCTTGAATTCTCTTCTTCTTGGAAGGGGCTCAACGGGCTTGGTTAGGAAAAATCTTCCTTCAAGAATCCATTTCTTTAGAACCTCAGAGATCTCACGAGCCATCTTGTAACTTGAAAGGGAAGAAGATGGGACCTCCTTATCGCCTATGGTGACCTTTCCGCTTCTCAGATCCGCATAGGTAACCCGGCTGACTATAGGCCTCAGATCAGGTCTAGACGGCACACCGTAGTCGCGTATATTCACTGTGATCTGATCGTCACGTAAGGCAGCGGTGGATGCAACGTTCTCGTTGATTATCGGGATGGGAATGCCGACACCGACATAAAGAGTGACACCGTATCTGTAGAAAGAGGCTCCTCTCAAGTATCTGCTGTTCATCTTTTTCAGGTCTCCCCGAACCATCAAGGTGCCGAATCCGCTTTGTGGGCTATGTTGGGTTCCTTCCCCTATGATGTAGCCGACTCCTCCTCCGAGAAAGATCCTTGTTCCTATTCCTATCGTCTCATAATTCCAGTCCTTACAAAGGGGGTTTAGCTGCCCAGCCCCTGAGAAGGATACATTCCCGTAATTCGGAAGAAGCGTACCCATGTATGTGTAGATTACGCGGTCGGTGCTGTTCGTCGCTGCATCATACTTTTGATAGCAGTTTCTCGGATTAACCAGAATAGCTTGATTCAAATCGTCAATAGTTATCACGGTCTCAATATGTCTACGAGGATAACAGTCAGTACCGTATGACTCTGCCCTCAATTCGATCTCTTTACCTGAGACTAGATCCTCGATAACGTGTCCCCCGCCGTATTCAAATCCCTGAGTTTCGCTCAATGCGGTTGCGCCGAGATAACCGTCAACAGCGGCGAGACCCTTATACAATGGGACGTCATTCAGCCAGCATTTGGTCATCTTTATCGGTGGGTCTGAATGTCCAAAGTTTAGGAAGACTCCGGAACTGCACATAGCTCCGAATGTTCCCGTAGTGACAACGTCCACCTCTTTAGCGGCAACCTTGATTCCGCTGCTGTCAGCTAGCTTGATCATCTCCTCAGCCGTGAGCACAACTGCGTCTCCGCGTTTTATCTTCTCATTTATTTCCTCCACTGATCTTATTTCTCTCTGGGATCTTTTCATAATATGCCCTCCGAACATTTCGTTTGGTTCAAAAAGCATTCATTACATTTTGATTCCTGATTTTGGGATAGTGGAAACTTTTTCGGAAAAAGCCTTGTAAGTTTGGATTCCTCCATATATTCTTTTACATATTGACGCTAAGTATTATTCACTTCCATATATATTTTTCCCAAGCTAAGAGACTGCATTGTCCACCAAAGAAGCATTCATCCCCATAAGAAAAAATGAAGCGGCAAAGACAATAAGAGATAAATATCTCCTCTCTCCTTTCGTATTGAAATGTTTGAGGCTGCATATAATGGATGAATTCCTTCGTTTGGCTCTGGACCTCATTGAAGCAAGCGAGAAACATGAGCATTACAGAGATGTTGAATGCATAAACCTCATCGCAAGCGAAGGCTTAAAGTCCCCTGCCGTTAAAGAGATGCTTAGGCTCTCAATGGATCTTGAAAGCAGATACGCTGAGGGAGAGAACGATCTTGATGGACATGTGAAAAAGAGATATTATCAAGGCCAGAAGTACATGACGATAATTGAGAACTGCGCCACAGACCTTATGAAGACCCTCTTTAAATGCAGCTGGGCGGATGTACGTCTAGTTTCAGGCACCCACGCGAACCTCGCGGCCTTTAAGGGCCTCTCAATGGCGACGAAGAACAACAAGATGGTTGTTACGCCGCTTAGCTGCGGAGCCCACATATCCCATGACTATACTGGATTAGCAGGCATGGTGCTTGGACTTGTAAATATAGATCACGCCTATGATGCAGAGGAGATGACTATAGACCCCGACAAATCTGCCAGCATCATAAGAGCCGCGAAGCCGGGCATCGTCACGTTCGGCGGAAGTCTCTTCCTCTTTCCCCACCCAGTGAAGGAGCTCAGAAGCGTAGCGGATGAAGTAGGCGCCTATATCGTTTACGACGCAGCTCACGTGCTAGGACTAATAGCAGGCGGCATGTTTCAGGACCCGCTTAGAGAAGGAGCAGATTTCATCACATCTTCAACGCATAAGACTTTTCCAGGACCGCAGGGAGGCGTAATTCTCGGAGATTTGAAGGATGAACGAATGGAAAAAGCGATTAAAAGGATTCAGTACGCCATCTTCCCCTTAAGCACATCGAATACCCACCTAGCCAGGTTGCCAGCCTTAGGCATAGCAGCCCTTGAGATGCGGGTTTTCGGCGAGGCTCTTGCAAAACAGACCGTTAAGAATGCTAAAACGGCTGGTCAGTACCTATATGAGAACGGTGTGAAGGTGCTCGGTGAGTCTAAGGGCTTCACGGAGTCTCATCAAATAGCTGTTGATGTCCGCGAATACGGCGGCGGCAGAGTAATCGCTGAGAGGCTGGAAGAGGCGAATATCATTCTTAATCGGAATATTCTGCCCTATGATGATCAGAGTAACCGTGAGAATCCTTCGGGTCTAAGAATAGGCTTCCAAGATGTAACGCGGAGAGGCTTCAAAGAGGGAGATATAAAGCATCTATGCGATTTGATGCTGCAGGTGATAAAGGCTGAACGTAGACCTTCGGAAGTTAAAGAGGATGTCTTAGCATTGAGAAGAGAATTTCCAGAGATAGAATACGGATTCAAAAGCCTAAAGGAAGCTCTAGATTACATTAAGAAGACATAATCTTCTATTCAGGCTTTAAGTTTTAATTCCCGGTCTCAGCGCGTCCCTTCAAAGATCTTATTATCTTTACAAGCGTATATCTATCGCCGAACCCACCGGCCTTCGTTACCACTTGCATCCCGTCGCATATCCCACCTATTATTCTACCTGATGGTATTCCGGGGAGAAATTCACCTTCGCTTCTAATCGCCTTTGCGCCTAAAGCATCCATGATTCTGATCGAAGTGTCGCCGCCTATCAAGATGAGCCCCTTAAAGCAGTGCCCGCCAAGGATCTTTCTTGTAGCTCTGCTTAAAATAGATAGAAGAAGATCAGCAACCTGCAATTTATTCATCCCAAGCCTCTTCCCAGCACCTTGAATCTCCGAAATCAAAGATCTCGAACCGGCCAATCTGATTATTATGTCCTTCCCTTCAGCAAGGGCTTTTTCCGCCTCATCCACAAGATCATCAGAGACTTCATCAATTCTTTCTTTATCCTGCAGGATTCCGGAAAGAACCGGCTCGATCAATTTTACATCGAGTTTTTTAACCGCCATTTCAATCTGATTCAACGTTACCTTGTTCACGCTTCCAGAAACAACGAGAACTCTTGACTGAACGGCTAATCGAGATGAAAGGGCAGAGGCCAAGCCGGCTGAGCCGCATAGTAGAACATTTAAGGCCAGTGACGCCTCAGCGATTCTTTCCAGGTCGCTTTGAATCTCAGCGTCGGCGACGATTACCTCTTTACCCGCCTCGATCTGGCTTCGAATCTCCTTAACAATCAAATCAACATCTTTTCTGATCTGGGGAAGGAGAATTTCACCTACTTTTTTCTTTGCTTGCTTCTCGATTAGCATGGAAACCCGGGAGCCGCTTACAGGGCTTAAGGGATCATAAGCATATTCAGTCTTTTCTAGAGGTTCGCCGTTGACGAGCAGATGACCGTTTATAACTGTTCTTTTCTGATCTGGAAAAGCTGGGGCGACAATGATTGCTTTCACGTCAAGTTCATCCATAACTGCATTGATTTCAGCCCCGATGTTTCCTCTAAGGGTTGAATCGATCTTCTTGTATACCAGCTTAACGTTATTTTGCCGAAGAAGCCTAACTGCTCTTCTAACTTTTCGGTATGCATCTTCAGAGGTTAGGTTCCTAGTCTCAGTGTCAACCACGACGACGTCAAAAACGCCTTTAAAACTTCCTAAGAACTCGATATCTGTCAAGACTACGGTTTCTAGCCCCTGTTTTTTGAATTGAACAGCAACGTCGCAAGCTCCAGTGAAGTCATCGGCTATCACACCTAAGAACCCCTGCATCTCTATGCACCATAAAAAGAATTAATGTATGAGACTTAAGAAAACATCTAATAGACTATTCTTCTTTTTCTGAGAGGACACGCGGTATCTTTTGAGATCTAATCGCGTGGTCTGCGAGGATGAAGGCTAAGCATGACTCGACAACGGGCACTGCTCTTGGAACGATGCAGGGATCATGTCTTCCAGTAATCTCGATTTCAGTCTCCTCCATATGGATCAAATCAACAGTTCTCTGCTTCTTCGAGATCGAAGGTGTAGGCTTAAAAGCAACCCGGATGATCAGCGGCATCCCCGTTGAGATTCCACCGAGCACCCCGCCTGAATTATTCGACAAAGTTACGATCTTCCCTCGTCTTATGGCGTATTGATCGTTGTTCTCTGATCCCCTTAGAGAAGCAGCTCTGAATCCGACTCCAAACTCGACTCCCTTAACAGCGGGAACATTGAACATCATCTTTGCGATATCTGCATCTAAAGAATCAAAGATCGGTTCGCCAATTCCAACGGGGACATTCAACGCGACTCCTTCAACTATTCCACCGACACTATCGCCCTGCCTGGATGCTTCAAGTATTTCGCTCTCCATCAGGGAAGCTATCTCTGGATCTGCGCATCTAACAGGGTTTCTATAGGTATTTTTACGGATCTCATCGTAAGAAAGATCACGTTGAACCTTTACTTTTCCGATTTGAACTGCGTGAGCTAATATCTCCACATTAAGCGTTCGCAGCAGCTTCTTCGCAACCGCGCCGGCCATAACGTAGGCGGCTGTCACACGGCCTGAGAAGCGGCCTCCGCCACGATAATCGTTGTATCCGCCGTATTTGATGAAAGACGTATAATCCGCGTGTCCAGGACGGGGCTTATACTTTATTTGCTCATAGATCTCCGAACGTACATCTCTGTTTCTTATGATCATACAGATCGGAGCGCCCGTTGTATATCCCTGATAGACTCCGGAAAGAATCTCAACTTGGTCTTCCTCTCTTCTAGCGGTACTTACCGCTGTTAGGCCGGGTCTTCTTTTATCTAGCTCAACTTGAACATCCTTCTCGGTTAACGGGAGCCCAGCGGGACAGCCATCAATGACCACTCCTATGCAAGTTCCGTGGCTTTCACCGAAGCATGTTAGAATGAGAGCTTTTCCTATCGAGTTACCGTTCAACAATTTCTGCTCCCAATGAGATTATATCCGTGACAAAGTTAGGATAAGACTTATTTATACATTCAACCCCGCGGATCACACTTTTGCCCTCCGCACCTAATGCTGATACAATACAAGCCATCGCAATTCGATGATCATCATGAGAAGACAAATCCGCCCCATGTGGCCTTCCATCGGATTCTATTTCTATGGCGTCATTGACAAACCGAATTTTGACCCCCATCTTTGTGAGCTCACCTAATAATGCAGCGACACGATCTGACTCCTTGAATCTGAGACGTTTAACCCCGCGGATCACAGATCTGCCGTAAGCAAAACAGGCAACCGCAGCGCAGACTGGAACCAGATCCGGATTATCTCTGAGATCCGCATCGAAGGGCTGAAGATGAGTCTCCGCTCCTTCAACTTCAACGAAATTTTTTCCTACCCCCATTTTTACGCCCATCTTTTTGAGAAGGCTGACAATGATCCGGTCGCCTTGCAAGGAATCTTCTCTCAGATTGGTCACTCTTATTTTCGAATCGGTTATGGCTGCTGCGGCGAGGAGGAACGCTGCTGAAGAATAATCGCCCTCTATCATATGGTTTGACGGGGCATATCTCTGGTCGCAGGGCACGTGGAAACTTCTAAAATCCGGATCAGCTTCAACTTCGATTCCATGGCTGCGAAGTATACTCATCGTGATCTCAACGTAAGGCTTAGACTCCAGAGCTGTTGTCATCTCGATATCCGTGTCTCCTTGCGCCATCGGCGTCGCGAAGAGAAGCCCAGAAACAAATTGGGAGCTCACATCGCCGCGTATAGATGCCCTTCCTCCCTTTATTCCTCCGCCGAAGACTACGACCGGTGGACAGCCGTCTCCACGAGTAGAATAACATCGAATGCCGAGCTGTCTCATGGCGTCTAAAAGCGGACCTATGGGTCTTCTTCGAAGGCTTTCTCCTCCTGTCAGCACTGAGATTCCTTCAGCCAATGCGCAGACAGGTGTCAGAAAACGTATCGTTGAGGCTGAGTCCCGGCAGTTTATAACGTCCTCTGGAGTAAGAGGCTTAGAACGCCCCTGAATTTCAAAAATGCCCGCTTCTTTCTGCCTTATCTTCGCTCCAAGCATGCGGCAAGCATCCAAAGTGGCAAGCGTATCATCGCATATCAACGGGTCTTTTATGACTGAGACTCCGGGAGATAACGTGGATGCTATGAAGGCTCTGTGAGTAAAGGACTTTGAAGGCGGAGCCTTTACTATTCCCTCAAGAGACGGTGTCTCTTTTACTATAATGTCAGTCAATCGCTTCACCTTAAGATGTGAGACTTCTCCGAGTTTATACGTGTCTCAATCAATGTGCCGCCGTATTTTCTCCAAGACCCCTTAACTTCCTCGAGTTTCTCTTGGGGAACTACCGCGGCTACCGCAGGGCCGGTTCCCGACAGTCCAGCAGCCAGTGCGCCGGCCGCTAATGCATCGATCACTATTTCCACATTGTATCCTAGAACTTCTGAATAGATTATCCCGTTAAGAGTCATAGCTGGCCAGAAGTCTCCTAGAGAGGCCATTCTATGCAGCGCTTTTACCTCCTTCGCTATGAGCTGCATTCTTTCGACGTTAGATTTAGCAGTGTAAGCCTTTTTAGGAGGCACATAGATTAGAACCGGATGCTGCTCGTCCATTCGAATATGTTTCAGTATTTTTCTTTCACGATTATCCGTGATTGTGAGACCCCCAAAATATGAAGCAGAAGCATCATCGAACGCTCCGGTTATTGTGACGCCGGCTTCCAATGCTGCGTCGACGCCGAGGTTCACAATGGTCATGTCATCGGCTTCTTCGCCTAATGCGTCAAGGACCGCGAGGACAATAGCATTCGCAGCGGCGCTGCTGCTCTTAAGCCCCCTCGCTATTGGAATATTTGATCTCGTCTCGACATGGGCCCCGTATTCTTCCTCTACACCGAAGTGCCTCAAAACGTGGGTAACCGTCTTCTCTATCAAGACTGTGCTTTCTTGAGGATCAGATAAGATCCGCCCCTCGATCCGTCCAGGCTGATCGGTAAGCTCCACGGAAGCTTCTGTTCGTAATCTGATGCCTAAGGCTGCGCCTAACCCACAGGAGATCGCATTGATAACCGTAACAGCGCCAAATGCGACTGCTCTTCCAGAAAGAGCCAATTTTTACCCACCTTTCCTTTAGGTTCTCCTTTTTAGCTCTTCTTCCGCCGCCTTCATCATTACCTCAATAGGTGCCTTAATTCCCGTCCATATCTCGAATGAAGCAGCTCCCTGATGGATAAGCATGCTCAATCCATTGATCGTCTTGGCGCCTACCATTCTTGCTTCTTTCAGAAGCCTAGTTTCAAGCGGATGGTAGACGAGATCGAAGACCGCCAGATCTGGATGAATATACTTCTTATTGACGGGTGTCTCATCCTCGTTGGGGCTCATGCCAACTGGCGTTGCATTGATGAGTATGTCTGCTTCTCGTAATTCTTTTCGGATATTTTCTTCCGTAAGTCCTCCCCATCGAATCTTTTCACTTCTTACGATGAGGTGACGTACATCAGAGACCAATTTTTCTGCTCTCGCAACGGTCCTATTAAGGATTACAAGCTCCTCAGCCTCTTTCGCTAATGCAAATGAGACGGAACGGGACGCTCCGCCTGCTCCTAAAATTACTATCTTCTTGCCGCATGGGTTAACACCATTATATTTTAAGGCATTCAGAGCGCCGATGCCGTCTGTCGTATATCCAATCAGTCTTCCATCTCGATTCAGTATCGTATTGACTGACTTTATCTTCTCCGCGTTTTCATCCAATTCATCGAGATACTGAATGACGCTGATCTTATGAGGCATAGTAACATTCAACCCGTAAAATCCTAGGCTTCTGACACCCAAGATAGCGCTTCTCAGATCCTCAGCCTTAACCGTGAATGCAAGATAGATAAAGTCTAGGCCGAGATGCTGAAACGCAGCGTTTTGAAAGCATGGACTAAGAGAATGCTCAACAGGGTCGCCTAGCAACGCGCAAACTCTGGTTTTTCCAGAGACTTTCACTCGTACACACCTAGCTTTTCATAAAGTAATTTTAGCTCATATATCGAGAGCTGGCCGGGAGCGGTTTTTACGTCGGCTGTTAATGAGGCGAACGTGAAGTATCCGCCGAAGATTGGCGAGAGCGTCCTCGAGATCAAACCTTTCCAGCCCATAGCAAAACATACAATCTTCGCTGATCTGCTCATCTTCCTTACGAGCAGTAAACATTTAAGATTGTCCTCGATACTATGGGCGGTAGTGACAAGCTTACAGATCTCCGCCTTCGCATCGATCTCAGATCTAACGATCTTTTCCATATCTTGAAGCGACGGCGTCCTCTCAAAATCATGGAAAGAAACGATTGGTTTCGCTCCGTAACTCTTGATCTTTTCAACTACTGGGTTTATCTCCGCAACCGTCAGTTCAACATCCACATATTCGAATCCCGCTTCAGCAGCCTGAATTAAAATTTGAATTCTACTATTCTCATCTTGCGGCCGATGGCCTCCCTGCTCGTATAGTCTATTGGTCGCTATCATCGGGACTGAGGCTTCTCGGATCAAATCTCCTAGAATTTTAGCCGCATCGGAAGGATTAGTACTCAGATAGTCTAGACGGATCTCTATCAGATCCGCTTCTGCCTCTTCGGCTCTTCGAATCAAAACGGGAAGATCTGAAGGGTTCTCAGCGGCTAGGGGGACGCAGATTCGAGGTTTCACCTTTCTATCACTCTTTCCTCCTTTACCAAAGTGCCGAAGTGTCTGCCTCCCTCTTCGATGTGTACCAGAACCTTGTCTCCAGGTTTAAGTTCACTCACCGATTTGCTGGCCTCTTCGGTCATTACTCTTATCGTCTCCGCGTTCTGCAGAATAGTCTTGACGATTCGGCCTTGACACTTCGCCTCAATGAGAAGGAGGGGTCTCCACTCAATCTTAACTCGGCAGATGCTCGTGGTTCTGCTTCTTCCTTCACGATCCACTATGAGAACCTCGTCTCCCGCCTTCAGCTCAGACAGATACCTCGTCTTTCCCCCAGGAGCAAGAACATAAAGAGCGATTGACCCTGCGTTCACCCTGAACGGACGGGGAGCTACGAAAGGCGTCTCATGAACCTCGGCTTCTATGAGGAACAGCCCTGAAGATTGACATCCAACAAGCATTCCCTCCCCTTCCTTCATCAAGTCACACGTGTCTATGCATACCCTTGCACCGGAGCTTAGCGGCTTTATCTCAGATATCTCAGCGGATAAAAGCTGGATTCTCTCTGAGGAGATAATCTCGGATTCTCTTGTCTTGACTTCTTTTACTATGCTGTGTATCTTCTTGATCTCTTCCAGATCTGTTAGGTTCGCGATTATTCCGTCTACGCCTATCTCTAAGGTTTCAAGAGCCGTTCTTCCCTCCTCCATTGTTGAGACTAAAGCCATCAGTCTGGTCTTCCCATGAATCGATGCTATGAGGTTCTCTAGGGGAATCACCTTCCAATCTGGACAGTCCGCGACTACATAATCGGCTGAGGCTTCCGCGGCGGATATGATTTCATTCTCGTCTCCCTTGTTTTTGACAGAAACATAGACGCATGTCTTCTTACCCTTTTCTCTCGCTGCCTTGATGGCTTTAGAAGAGTCTACAAGCAGTATGTCTCCCGCTTCAGAGGCGGATACGATTATCTTAGCGCCGTTTTCTCTCGCCATCTCAACATCGTCAGGTTCAACCAAGAAGGCAGAGGCTAGTTTTGCGGCTTTCTTAACTAGTCTTCTCTTCTCTTCGGCTGAAAGAGAAGAATCAATTTTTATCCAGAATTCTCTCATTTCAGATCTTCATCTCTCTTTTTCATCTTTCATTATCGTTTTTATTGTTTGTTTCTAGGGCTTCCTTAATCAATCGGATAGCCTTTTCCCTATTCTCAAGGTCTACAAAGAGTTCAACGCTTGAGGTGATCGTGAATATCCCGTAGATATTTATTCCAGATGAATTCAGGGCATTCGTTATTCGGCTTATCACCCCGGGAGTCTCTTCTAATCCAACCCCCCTTACTCTTATGAAGGCTAAATTCTTCCTCACAGCGAGGGCTACGGCTCTCTCATCCCCGAGTACGATTGAGTGTAAGGCCTCTAATAATCCGTCAGGTTCATTCATGGGTAAATACAAAATCAACGAGTTATGATTGATCGACATTCCTAAGAGCGGAAGCTCAGCCTTCTTGATCTCTTCAAGCACGCGGGTAAGCGTCTCAAAAGACTCAGAGGCTTTTTCCCCTACTATTGTAACCGTAAATGCCGGCTTCGGATGGGAATCGACTATGATCATGCTTGGGAAGCTTCCACGAATTATTGTTCCTTCCGAGTCAAGGTCACCTGAGGAATTGCTGATGACCTTTATATCTATATGGGGACTCTTATATCGAAGGGCCTTTTTGTGAATGAACTTTGTACCTGAATCTGCTAGGCCTACAAGCGTATCCATCGTGATCTCATCCAGCTTTTTAGGATTCTTAATGATCTTTGGATCTGCAGTCATTATTCCCTCAACATCCGTGACAAGTATGACTTGATCCGCATGTAAAGCTCTTGCAAGTATCAGAGCCGTAATGTCGCTTCCACCTCGACCGATCGTTGTGATCCTGCCGTTCCTCGTCTTCCCGATGAAGCCTGGAAAAACAACGACCAATCCGTTTTCAAGCAGAGGCTCCACGTTTCTTCGAATCATCTCCTCGCAGACGGGTAGAATCGGCTTTGCGTCATTGAACTTATCATCCGTCAAAATCGGCCAGTTAGAACCCGCGGGATCTAAGTAAAGGCTTTTCTGTCCGCGGGCCTTCAGTCCAGCGGAGAAGATCCGGGCGCTTGTCCGTTCCCCCATCGCCAGTATATCATCAAGCATCTCTTCAGAGAGGTTACCCCTACATGCCTGCATGGCGGTTTCAATCAAAAAGTCCGTTGTCTTTCCCATTGCCGAGACTACTACTACCACTTGAACCCCTTCCTTTGCTTTCTTTATTACGGAATCTATGGCTCTAGCTATGCTCAGCCCATCAGCTAGGCTTGAACCGCCGAATTTAACGACGAGACGTCGAACAGCCTTCCCATTTTTGTCTCCATTCATATTCAACAAACCTCAAAAAGGAAGAGCCGAAAAATCTTGTTTTCCGCTCTTCCACTTAAAATGTCGTATAATAGCCGCTAAAATAGGTGAAGAAACGCTTAGTTTGCGTTAGAGGAAGATCGTGCGATGTAAACTTGTTTTTCAACTGAGCGGCTCTCCGAATCTCCGTTTCTACATTGATGTTATATATAAATCTTGTGAAAGGGTAGGCTCAGGTTACCCCGATGAATCTCAAATTAATCATCTAAGCATTAATCTTTTATTATGAAACCTCATTCTATTGTTACGGTGATGCGATCAGCATACCTCTAAGAAGGGTGTTCAATTTGACAGAGATAGGAAAAAGAATACGAATAGATAGAATAATGAACAGAGATACAAGGAGAACCGTCATAATACCTATGGATCACGGCTTGACGATGGGGCCCATTCAAGGCCTTCAAGACATGAAATCCGCAGTGAACCAAGTCGCCGAGGGAGGAGCTAACGCCGTTCTCCTCCATAAAGGCATAATAAGAGCGGGATACAGAGGCTACGGCAAAGACATCGGACTGATAATGCATCTTTCCGGAAGCACCATTCTAGGACCAGACCCGAACGACAAGGTTCTAGTGGCCGACGTTGTGGAAGCGATAAAGATGGGTGCAGATGCGGTTTCTGTTCACATAAACCTCGGATCGAAGACTGAGCCGGCGCAGCTCAAAGTCCTCGGAGCCGTTGCGAAAGCATGTGATGAGTGGGGTATGCCCTTATTGGCGATGGTCTATCCGAGGGGAGAGAAGATCAAAAATCCTTACGATGTGGATGTTGTTAAACATGCTGCTCGTGTGGGCGCTGAACTCGGAGCAGACATCGTTAAAACGAACTTCACTGGAAGCGAGGAAACATTCAGGGAAGTAGTTAAAGGCTGCCCGGTTCCAGTTGTGATGGCTGGAGGTCCAAAAACGAAGACTGAAGAAGAGTTCTGTCAGATGGTTTATGAGTCTATACGTGCAGGCGGCGCGGGAGCGGCAACGGGAAGAAACGTCTTTCAGCATAAGCATCCTGCGAAGATGGTTCGTGTGCTCTGCGGCATCGTTCATGAAGGATTAGACGTTAAGACGGCGCTTGCGAAATATATGAAATAGGCTTCTACACGTGGGAGATCAACAGAAACCTTTATATGCATTAAAGTCTCTGCGTAATTCTGCGAGGGAATAAAGTGAGGGATCGAGTTCACACGAGGCGTTTGCCTTCATTAACGGCTCATACAGATCTATTCTGAATTCTTCTTTCAGACTGGTTTCTCTAGACTATTCTTTTTCACGTCTTTCCTCTTTCCGTTTTCACCTCAATCGCATCTTCATTTTTCTGGATATATGCAAAATTCAAGGTGATGAATTATGGAGAAGGTCAAATTAGCGATACCTAAAGGACATTTAGCGGAGCCGACGATCAAGGCGCTTGAGCAGGCAGGATACTCAATATCTTGGCGGGAAGCCTCCTACAAACCGGGGATAAATGACCCGAAGATAGAGCTGAAGATTCTCCGACCGCAGGAGATCCCGATGTTCGTCAGTGAGGGACTGCAGGACGTCGGAATCACGGGGCTTGACTGGCTGTATGAGACTCGAGCTGACGTTGAAGTCCTCCTGAACCTCGAGTATTCACACGTTAAGCTCGTCTTGGCCATCCCGAAAGCTTGGAGGGAGATTACTTCGCTTTCAGATCTGCTTAAAGCATTCGCTAAGATGGGGAAACCCTTGAGAGTTTCAACGGAGTATCTCAATGTCTCAACTGATTATCTAAAGAGGAACCCTACGTATCAGAGGCTCTATGGAGATTCAGACCCGTTGATGATAACTCCATGGTGGAGGAAAGGCGAAAACGAGAAGGTCTCGCTTTTTCTCTCCTTCGGCGCGACGGAAGCGAAGCCTCCGGATAATGCGGATGCAATCATCGATGTCATCGAGACTGGGACGACGCTTGAACAGAACGATTTGAAGCCAATTGAAACGGTTATGGAATCCACGGCCATTTTGATAGCTAACCAGAATTCCTTGAAGAACCCTGAGAAGAGAGAGAAGATCTATGATATTCTGACGCTTTTGAGGGGAGTAGTCGATGGAAGGAAAAAGCTGCATATATTCGTCAACGTCCGCGAAGAGAATCTTCAGCGGCTTCTGGAAAGCCTGCCTGCGCTGCGGAGGCCAACAATCTCGCCTCTCTCGGAGAAAGGGTGGTATTCAGTGAACACGGTGATCGAAAAGGATCGTTTCCTCGAGCTGCTTCCCGCCTTAAGAAACATTGCTCAAGGACTCGTCGTCTATGAGCCCCGTCAAGTCTTGCTCCTTGACGAAATGAATCTTGGAGACAAAAAAGGTTGACCGGAAAAATAAGAATCAGAATACTTGAAGGCTCGTCTCTTCCTTCCGAGCTGCTGAGTGATAGATGGCCAAATACGAAGAGATTAGATTCCGAGCTGATGAGTTACGTTGAGAAGATCCTCTGCGAGGTTAGAAGACGGGGAGATTCAGCCTTAATAGAGTTTGAGGAA
>PIYJ01000066.1 GCA_003601725.1 Candidatus Bathyarchaeota archaeon | reverse complement strand
AAATATGATGATATATTAAGGATTTCTGAAGACATAAAACGTGCCTCAAACGTAGATTTATAATCAATAGTTTTGCTGGATTGAATTCAGCTCATCGTTTTATGTGCAAAAATGCGGCGGGCATTTCTTAAGAAGCCTTTACGAATCTCTCCCATTCATTAAGACTCAGAAATGAGACTCTCAGGGCATCTATCATAGCCTTCTGATTTGTCCAGAGAGCACGTTTCCCATTCTTCCCATTTTCATCGTCGAAAAAGAGGAGGAGACTCTTCTCTGATAGGATAAAGCTCGGCAAATAATCGATGTCTACGCAGAGACTCTTCTCCTTAAGCCTTAGCTTCTTAATTATGTAGGTGCTTCTAAGCGAGGAATCCGTTATCACCTTAACCTTGATCTTCTTGGCCTTCTCCGCTAGGCCGTCCATAACCCCTGAATAGAAGAGCTGCAGAAGATTCTCGTTTGAGGCTACTATTAGAATCTCGTCTTCAGCGTTCTCCATCACTTCGCTGGCTTTGATGCAGATCTGATTTTTCCCTTTAAGCACCTGTATGAATTCGCCAAGCGCCGTGGGATCTCTTATTGGAACCAGGATGGAGTCCCAGATTTCCATGATCTTCTTTTTCTCCTCTTCTAATCGCTGTATTCTCTGTTTCTCTTCTTGAACCAGATTTTCCAGGGCCTTATTGATTGGGATGACGGCGAATTTGATGGGTTTATCGAGAATACGATAGGCTAAGCCTTTTTCTTCCAGTCTCTTAAGAATCTTATAGGTCTCCGTTCTATGAAGCGATAACGCTTTTGATATTCTATGAGCCTTCTGTTCGCCGTATTTCGCAAGATAAATGAAGACTCTCGCTTCGTTCTTTGAAAGTCCAAATTTAATAAGCGCCTTACATATCTGTTTGTAGTCCGGAGAATTTTCAAGCTGAAATTTAAAAGCGCCTATACTTCTAAGAATTGTCTTTCCTTCCCCTACGTGAGCTACCTCGGCAAGCATTTCGCTTTTCTTAGTGATTGAATGTTTCGTTATTGTCAATATGGGGTTCCCCATTTTCGGCGCTTGGCGACATGCAGCTATCACTCATTAAATATTAAATGGGTTATGAAAGGGAGATTCGAACTGTTGGTTCAGATAATTTTGCCTCTTACTCCTCTGTTTCAGGGTTTTCCTCGGTTTTTCCGGCTTCATTTTTGACTGATAAGAACAGAAGATCCGGGGGCGGGTGAGGAGCGTTCATGATTCCTGAGAGAAGAAAGATGGAGACGAAGATCTGCTGGTATATCTTCTTTAGGAGATATGGCACTTTCGTTTCTGGATCTGTCTCTAGGAGCTTATCGACGGCTTTGCTTTCTCCGAATACTCTCACTATGCCATTTACGTCGAACCTTACGATGCTGGGCTTCGTGTTCATGGCGATTGCAAAATTGAATGCCGCTTCGGTGGTGCTTCTATCGATCTCTTCCAATTTCACGTTTACGTCGAAGCTCGGCTCAATATCGTCTCTCTGTACGTTGCCTGTTAGAGCTCCCGCTACGTTAAATAGTTTAACGTCTATTCTTACTTCGCTAGAGCTCATTAGTCCATGTCTCCCTGTGATCAGTTGGACTCTTTGACGGCCGTCCCTTTTTGGTATAGATGACGCCTTACTGCCAATTTCCTTTTTGTGTGTAGGGTCACGCTACGAACCAGAGTTTAAAGAGTCATCCTACCGATTAATAGGAAGGGGCTTTAGGCTTGCAGGCTCACAAGGGTAAAGAGCAAAATAAAGGCAAGGTTGCGTATGGAAGTCATCGTCTCAAAGAGAGCTACAGCAGCAGACAATATGTAGAGACACGTGTTAAGATGAAAGTCAAAAATGCAAAACTTAACGTTCTGATTAGGAAGACAGAAGCCAAGTCGGAGCTCCTACGGAAATATGGCATAGAAAAGTATGATCTTCATCCTGATTACGAGTTTCCCGAATCCGTAAGAGACATGATTCCCTCGAACGTTCCAGAATACATCACGCCTCCGGGAAAAAACTATGTGAAACAGATCGTTCGAGCATTATTCTATTTCAAACAATGCGCCTTAATCGGGCCGAGCGGAACTGGAAAGACGCATATAGTCTATTTCATCGCTGAACTCACCGGTCTACCGATCTGGGAAGTGAACTGCGGCTTGCAAACATCAACCTATGATCTCTTCGGAAGATACATAGGCCTCGGAAAGGAGAACTGGATAGACGGCCAGATAATCTCATGGTGCAGGAACGGCGGAATCCTATATCTGGACGAAGCGAACATGATGAAGCAGGACATAGCGGCGCGTCTAAACCCAATCTTAGATACGCGTGGTCACATAGTTCTGACAGAGAAGGATAATGAGATCGTGAAGAGGCATCCCTATGGATACGTCATAATCTCCATGAACCCCTTCTCAAGCGAATTCGCAGGTACGAAGCCCCTGAACGCTGCGTTTAGAAGACGGATGTCAGTCTGGATAAACTTTGGCTATCTGAGCATAGGCAAGGAGATATCGCCTGAAGAAATCAAGTTGATCCAGAAGAGAAGCGGGGTGGATGAAGACACAGCGGCGAGGATTGTACGTGCCGGGGCGGAGCTACGTCGACAATACCAGATGGGAGACCTGCCTTATGGGCCTTCACCGGGTGACCTGATGAACTGGGCGATTCTTGTTGCTGATGGAAACGATCCGCTTCAAGCAGCTGAGGAGAGCATCATAGGCACCACGAGTGATGATGTTGAGATTCAAGAGACTGTTAGGAGGATAATCAAGACGTTCTTTTCTTAAGGGCTTCTCGGTGAGTCTCTTTGAAGTTCTATGATTCCGCATGGTTCATTTCGTATGAGTTAACTGGAAAGGAGCCTGGTGAAATAAAGATACTTGTACAAGATTCGATACCTTTTCCTTTCATTGAAAAAGATGATTACGGATTCGTGATCTGTCTTCCCAACGTTAAGAAGCTAAAGAACAGAATGCTGGAATATCAAGGGATAATCTTTGATCCGAGAGATGAGATGCAGATACAGATCTTATGGGACTTGTTTAAATCATCCATCTATTATCTGAGCCTCTTCACCGTGATCGTGGATCCCCGCTTGTATTCGGATCAGCTTAAAGGAAAAGAGGAGAACACAGCCTTAACCGCGATCGTTATGGTCGAAGATGCCGTGTTGAATGCTTACTTGAAGACGTTTCATAGGGATTTATTGCCTGAGATTAAGGTTGCTGATGCTTTTTCGTATCTTGCGCTTAAGCCTGCTCATATGATCAGAAACAGAGGTGTCAGATTAGCCGCTTCGATTCTATCACTCTACAAGACGGGTATGATAAAGGGGAGACTTGAAGGCTCGTTCGGGAACGTTAAGAATGCAGTGAAGATGCTGAGGAGATTAGAAAGACGGAACATTAAGGCTTTTTCTAAATTGGGCAACAGATTAGACGCCGTGAAAGCTCAAGAGACCGAGTCTAAGATGAAGGCTTTCTCCGAGATCTACGATCTTCTATCAGATTATTCATCTGCGCTTTCTGAAGTACCATCCTTTCTGTATATGAATCATCTAAGCAAAAATTCCATATTCGAGAAGGATTTAAAGCCTCCTTCTGAGACGGTGATACAGAATGAAATAAAGCAAAGATTAGGTCTAAAGATCGATATTAACTATGAATATTTGAAGAACGAGGCATCTCAGAATTATTGGGACTGGATGAGAAAAGAGAAGGCAATGAGAAAGATTCTTTCAAGATACAAAGAAGCGGGGAAGAATACTCGATTCAAAGATTTCGTTTTCCCCGAGCATGACTATGCCGAGTTCCTGAGGAGAAGAGCTGTTCACTCTAAGACCATCCGGCGGATTACGAATAGACTTGCGCTTTATTACAATCTCACCGGAGAAGACTTCAGAAGAGAGACGGGAATCATAGATCTACAGGAGGCGATACAGGTCATCGCCAGTCAGCAGCAACGAAGCGATATATTCCAAGAGGATACTCTGCGTTATAGAGCTCAAGCTTGGGGCGTTCTGGTTGATGTTAGCTTAAGTCTAGAAAGTTTCGCCGGTGAAGTCAAAGATGTGGTTTTATGTTTAACGGAGGTTTCTAGAAAATTGTTCCCTGACAACCGTTCCCTAGGCGTTTTCGCTTTCGATGACAAATTTTACATAATCAAGGACTTCACTGAGAACCATAACCGAACCGTCTGTGCAAGAATAGGCGGAATAAAGCATAGCGGAATGACCTATCTTGCGGATGGAATCAAGATGGCGACTGAAGCCTTAAAGAGAAGATACGAAGAAAGCAAGATACTGATAGTGGTCTCCGACGGGTTTCCAATGGGATACCGAGGAGCCGCTGAAGATGCAAAAGAACAGGTCGTAGATGCGTTGAGGTCGGGAATAAATATCATTGGAATAGGAATCGACAGCGAAGATATAAAAGATTATTTTCCAGTTCACTGCATAGTTAAAACGCCTTATGAGCTCATGAAAAAATTTGTGGATACATTTTTCAGCTATTCCTTCATGATGTGATAGCGATAATAAGCCTATACGATAATGCATCTGTTCTTCAGAATCACTCTTCAGATGTATTTTCTTCCTCCGCTCTCTCCGCGTAATTCTGTTCTTTCTCCGAATCTTCATCTGAATTTTCTTCGTTTTCATCTTCTAGGTTTTCTTCAATATCTTTATTCGCCGCTGATGAGACTGTAGGTTTCATCGAGGTTGAGAGGAAAAGCTCCAGCTTGTATTTTCGAGCGGTGCCTTCTGCTTTTTGAACGAAGATCTTTTCAGGGACCCCGTCGACAAGGTAAACCGAGAAGGATAGACCGGGGCCGAAACCGGTCTTCTGGAGCTCCTCAATCAACGTTCTGACTTCCTTCATTTTATTTATAGTCTTCTCAGCCTTCTCCATCGATTCAAAAAGAATCTCCGCTTTGCCTTGTTTGTCAGCGGAGAATAATAGACCCTTAAAGCTAAACCAGCCTTCGGAGGGTAAATTTTTTCCTTTTTTACCTTTGCCGCCGGCTGCCCGTCGTGTTAATCCACCTTCTTGAAGAATCTTCTCGATCTCTTCGGAGGATAAGCCTTGTTCTCGAAGAAGAGAGCCCAGTCTTTCGCTGTATTCTTTAAAGATCTTTCCGTACCAGTCGATTTCCTTTTCTAAATATTCATTTAGCTCATTCAGGGAAAGAAAATCCCGGATCTCGATAGGTAAAACCCCGATCATCTTCACGTTCCAGTTTAGTTACTGCAATATCTAAGAGGAGGTCATGTGACGAGAGGCTTATTGAGTGATGAAGATCTCTTTGGCTTTGTCTTCTCGGAATTCTCCGACAGGGCTTTCTTCGCTTCGAACAAAAGGCTTCTGAATATTCTTCAGTTCTTCCTCGATCATTTCTAAGAAGTTAAGTCTTACGCTGACTTTCCTCAAGTATGCACTTACTTCCTCTCTCAGTCTAGGTATAAGCGCCCAAACGACTGCGAGGATGGTTTCCGGGGGATAATTATTCAACGATTTAGATTCAACTGTTCCGTCCTCCCGGACTATTATGAGATGGCATTCAGGGTTGAGGATTATTTCTTTGCTTCTCTTTATTGTTGGCATTGCCTTTTGAGGTATCACGATTGAAAGATCAAGTTCAGACAGAATCCTCTCGAGAAACCTGCATATCCGTTCTATAGTGCTTTCTTCGGCTACTAAATACTCACTTAGCTGTCTAGCGTCCTCTGTTATGACTCTCATTAGATTGCTGAATTTTGTTTCTGCCTCTTTGATCTCTTCATCAGACGCTTCTTTGCCCATAATGAAAGGCAGCTGCTCGAGATTCGTCGATTCTTCACTCTTGTCGGACATACAAAAGCCACCTTATCATCTATCAAAGACGTTTCTGATACAGTTTTGAAATACATAAGAATCTTTGTATGTCCATACGTGATACAAACAATCATTTTTAAGAAACAAGGATATTAATAAAGAATTTCTAAGAGATTCTAGCTGATGCTTGAAAAACCGCTTTATCAATGAATCAATATAGCAAACTTTTTCGCATGAACTTTAGAAAGGTTAAAACGGTTACCATTATGTTTTGCCACTCCTCTTTCTTTTCTCGATGAACAAGTTTTGATGAATCCGGATGAGTTCAGGAAGAAATGCCGAGGTATAATAATCCAGCAGTCTCAGGGTTGATGATAGATCCAGAATTAACTCAGAGATTATCGAAGATCGAGAACATTGTCGCCTTGAAGGATAACTCTCCAAACGCGGCGGACTACGCTTTGAAAGCCGCATTAATAGACCCCGACGATATGATTCTGCTTAATGGGTTAGGGGAGCTTCATTATTTCGGATCAGCCGCATGCAGATCACATTATAGGGGATTTGCAACTTACATCGGAAACTTTGCTCCTTCAATAAGCTATGAGATTTATGAAACAGTAATCTCGGGAAAAATCGATAGGGCTAAAGAGGTTCTTAAGGAAAAGATTCTACCGATACATCGGCTTGTTAGAAAGTTCATGAAAAAACGAGAAGACATATCGATGATCCCATCGGTTCTAAGGACAAACTACATGTACATGAGCGTCGGAAAAGCATAATGGATCTTGCGGGACTTCACGGAGGCCCCTTGAGGCAACCGCTGGAGAATTTAACAGAAGAAGAGAAAGAAGAATTAAAGAGAACCCTTGAAGAGATCGTTGTGATCTGAATTTTCAAAGATTGATCATGAACATTTAAAAATCAATCAAAGAAAAAAGGGTCGCCTTGTTTCTTTTAGGTTAGTTCTGGAATGGAACTGCTAGAGGTGAACTGTAAGTTTCCGGTCTCTTTCTATTAAGATGGGCTTGCTGAATGTTATTTCGTCATCACGCCTTTCAAACTCGATTCTTTCTTTCCCAATTGATACCTCTTTGATCTCTCTTCCCCTTAAGAAAGGCAAATTCAAGACCTTAATCTTCAAGCTTCCATATTGAACGTGAATTGTAACGGTGTTCCGCTGTATCTTGAAGGTTCCCCAGCCTGTTCCGAGAGACCAGAAGCATCTAAAGTAGTCGTTAACGATTCGTGGAGGATTTATCTCTATCTTGGAGTTAACCATGTCGAATTTTAACCCGCTGAGTGCAAGAAGCAGAGCATGGGAAGACATCGAGCGAGCATAGTTGCTTCCACATTCAAATTCATTCCAAGGATTTCTCTTCTCCCCGTCGAATCTATCACGTACTGCCTTGACGATTTCCAATCCTTCTTCTATGAGACCTTCTTGTATCATCAGGCTTGCAACGGCATATTCGCAGCCTGGCCACGTTTCCTCAGCGTATGGCACGGGAATGACTGGTTTATATTTGCCTTTAGGCCATTCGCATACTACAACTCCCTTCTCATCATTTAGGCTGAAAATGCGGCATGGATTTACGAATCCTCTCATGCTCTTAAAATTGTATTTATATATAGATTTTAAGGCCTTCTTAACCTGTTTTTCGTCGAAGACCCTGCCGAGACCGCAAATATTCGCGTGCCATTGAGCTAACACCTGATCGACTCCGCAGCCTTCCCCCATCTGATACTTGATCTCCCCATGCTCATCATCCCAATAAGCATCTATAACGTAAGGATCTTCCGACTTGAACTTCTCGAGAATCGATTTGTCCTTCAGATCGATGAGTTGACAGTAATATTCGCCGTTAAAGAGATTCTGCTCAACCCATCTTTTACCCCTCTTAAACAGGCCTATGTACTCTGCAGCCCTCTCAGAGTCACCCAGATACTCAGCCATCTCAGCGCCAGCCTTGAGAGCCGCGAGGTAGAGGCCCGTTAACCAAGAGTTCGGACCGAAGAGCTCCATATCCAACGTGTGATGCTGCCTTCCCTCTAAGACGCCGTCCTTGTCCAAGTCCCACTTATCCTCGTTCGTTTCAGCCCAAGCATACTCGATGGATTTTCTTATGGCCTCCCAGCTGGATTTAAGCCACGCATCATCCCCTGTAAGCTTCCAGTAAAGATAAGCTCTGATCACGCTTCCGAACTGTCCATCCACCGCAGCGTGCGGAAAGCCCCACTGTTCTCTGCCAAGCGGCAGCTGAAGGCGGAAGCTTATCCGGCCGTCTTCCCGTTGATCATATTTGTAATGTAAATCCCACATGGAGCGGTCGAGCTTCGGAAATAGAAACGTAGGCGCATAAGCATAATTCCAGACATGCATGCAGCTTCCTTCGCAGCATCCTGATCTTGAGCGGCATCCTTCGAAGCCGTAGAGGGATCCATCTTCCAGCCGAAGAACCGTAGGTGTCTTCAGAATCGAGATGTTCGCTGAGATGGCGTCGATCACGAACGGAGGCAACGTTGAGGAGAATAGGCTGTCTCTGAATTTCACGGTCTCCGCGTAGAGTCTATCCCAATTTTTCAGGCAGTAAACAGCGGTCTCCAGCGAGTTCTTGAAGACCGTTGCATAATAATTCTTCCAAGTCTCGCATTCTTCAAGTCTCTCCTTTTCAGGGTTCCAGTAATTATAACAATTAGGAAAACTCCAGCTTATGATGAACCGGGCTTTCCCCTTTTCTCCCGGCTTGATCTTGAAATGGGCTGCCAATAAGGAATGATCCTGTGTTCCCTCCTGCGGCTCTGAATAACGGCGATTCTTGAATTTGCCAGGTGACGTTAGGTCCCTCCAATAAACTTGGAGAGAGTCGAACCATCGTCCCCTGAACCAATATTCTTGGTAGCTGATATCCGGGGAATCTGTGGCTATGGTTATGTCTCCGAATTCCACATCTTCTTCTTTGAGTTTATCCGATGCCATTTTTATAAATCGGATTCCCTCACGTTCTCCGTAAGTATTTACCGTGGTGCCGCTGGGCAGTGGATTCTGAACTGAAAGGCAAGCGGTATACGTGATCGTCTTGTCAGTTGGGTTTTGAATCTCGATTTCAAAGAACGCTGCGGGTATGCTTGAATCTAAATCATTAAGCGGAATGTATGGATTAAACGCGGTCATCTGAACCTTTCCGGGGAACCTCTCATCTTTGAACCTTAACGTTGCAATCGGATAAGTTCCCTCGAAATCTACTTCTCTGAAGTGCGGTAAACCAGCCATGTATCCTATCGGCGGTCCGAAACCGAATGACTGAGAAGCTCGTCCCAGATCTTCTCCGGAATAGGGAGGCGGCAAGTCGCCTGTTAAGACCCTTGTATCCAAGACTTTTCCGTTTGCCTCAGCCTTAACGGCGAAATGTGAAAGGCCGTTTATGCTTCCTTTGTTCGGTCTGTTGAAAATCTCCCAGTCAATTAGCCTTCCATTTCCCGCGAGGCCTATGCAGCCTGTTCCGATGCCGCCTATGGGAAAAGAGATCTCATTCGTTCTATTTCCCGTATACAGAAAATGTTCAGTGATGCTTTTAGGGGGGTTCTGAGAAGACGCCTTGTTCGTTTCCATTTCATATCCCTTCGTCCAATGTATTATCAAAGGTATAAAAGTTAAATGCACATATCACCGTTTAGCCCTCTCGAGGTAAGTGCCGAAATGAATATTCGAGAGCTCAAAGAGAAGAATGGAGACGCTTAGCCTTTATCGGAGGTATAGATAAGAGAATAAATCGTATATTCAGACCACTCAATATCAACAGATATCCAATTCAAGAATTATGAGTATATGATTGATCTCATCAAGAAGTATGGCCGTTATAGACCGTGAGAATCCTAAGAGAAAGAGTGGCAGATGTCTATGCTTCTGAGTCGTATACTATCTTTCCTCCGACTATAGTCTTCCAAACTGAGAAGTCTCGATTTAGAATAACCATATCAGCGTCTTTTCCTTCTTCAATGCTTCCTTTTCTACCCGTCAACCCCAATACTGATGCCGGATTCCAGGAGGCAACCTTAGCAACCGTGTGAAGCGGTAACCCTGTGAAGTCTAGAAATCTCCGAGCTAGCTGGTTCAAGCCAAGCGTGGTTCCGATCAGGGTTCCATCATAATACCGTGCTACTCCTCCCTTCGATACGTATTCTATCCCATCATATATGTACGTGCCTTCTGGGAGGCCCATTGCGCGCATTCCGTCAGTAATTAGAATACATCGGTCAGAACCAAGTATGGACACCGCGAATCTTATCATGGGAGGCACAATGTGGACTCCGTCAGAGATTACCTGAGCGGTTACCCCTTCAGATTCAAAGATTGCAAGGAGAGGCCCAGGTGCCCGGTGATGCATCTGGTTCATAGCATTAAAGAGATGGGTTACATGGTTTATCCCAGCTTCAAAGCTCCTCAGCGTCTCTTCATAAGAGGCTGTTGAGTGACCGAAAGAGGCTACTATCGACTGATCTACGAGGCGTTTAATGATCTCTATTGAGCCCCTAAGCTCAGGCGCGATGGTCATCATCCTGAGTAAACCTCCTGTTATCTCTATGATGTCTTCGAGCACCTTAGCGGAGGGGGCGCAGATCGAGGTAAGCTGAATCATTCCTCTCTTCTTCGGGGCGATGAAAGGACCCTCCAGGTGAAAGCCTAGAAATCTAGCTCCACCTAGATCTTGATGTGCCTCCTGGACAGCGGAGGAGATGTGCATGTTCGCCTCGTCTGGATGATAAACAGTCGTTCCGAGGAAGCCCGTAACTCCGTATCTGGCGCAGGTCTGTGATATTATATGTAATTTGTCTCGGGAGTTATCGAGCATGTCTGCTCCTCCGGCTCCTTGGATATGCAGGTCGATGAAGCCTGGGAAGAGAAAACGGCCTGAGGCATCTATTTCGACTTCCCCTTTGCCTCCAGATTCTTTTCTCAATTCCTTGATGAGACCGTCCTCAACGACGACTCCGCCTTTAAACATTCGATCAGGGTTACATATCAAGGCATCAGAGATTACTAGACTCATTATCTTATCCTCTCGAATCTAGGGTTAGTTTTCTGTTGGCATAGTATATTTTATTTTGGGAATGGACAAATCGTTTCTCTAATGTGCTTCTGAGAAGCGTCAAGGTTGAATAGCTCAGCCGGGTGTAACCTCACCATACATGGGCTGTATTACGGTTACGGCATAGCCGTCCAAATGCGTATGCGTAAAAGTCAAATATAAACATCGAAAGAATCTCATGCTTACGTAATACGTAATAACATATGCTCTTCCCCTCGATAAGTGGCAACCTTTTTTATTGCTTGAACATGTAATAGGATATGCCAAACGCATTTGATAGGGAGGAAAAGATGTATGAAACTGTCTTTCACAACCTTAGGATGCCCAGATTGGCATATCCTATTACATGTTCAAGCAATAAAAAAGGTTGCCACTTAT
>PIYJ01000065.1 GCA_003601725.1 Candidatus Bathyarchaeota archaeon | reverse complement strand
ATATTGAAGGGAACAGGTTCGTCTCGAAAAGATAGATTCGCCTTTGAAATGCCTTTGATCAAACCTTCCAGTCGATGTCCCAATTTTTGAGGCCCATGTATACCTTGATTAAGCTGGCAATTATTATGAGAAGCCACACAGGTGAATAGACGATATAAAAGATCATGAACTCCACTGGGTTAAATATGAATCCAATCTTTCTCGCGATCACATAAAAGACCGTTGAGTAGGCTCCGAAGCTCCCAATCATGACGAACAGGTTCCTCATAAACGCAAGCGACGTGGATGTGAAAGCCATAGGCGGAAGCAGTAAACTCGCTTGAGTGGAAAGGACGAGCATGGAAACGTATAATGCTTTGATATAAAGCTCATCAGGCATTAGCAAGGTGAAGAGAAAGAAGGGAAGAGAAGGGAAGATGAATAGAAGAGACGGAAGCAAGACTCCCGGATGATCCTTAACAATCTTCATTATATTGTGAAAGTGATCCTTAAGCCAGAGGGCACTTCCGATTCCCCAACGTTTTCTCTGCTCGAACCATTTGCTCCATGAAGATGGGGCCTTGGTGCTTATGCTGATGTCTTTCACAAATTTGTATTTAAGCCCCTTAATGAATGACCGTGTGGCGATATCCAAGTCCTCAACGATTACCCGTCTGAATCCTCCCAACTCTTCGAACGCCTTTCTTTTGATGGCGAATGCCGCTCCGTTTAGCCCCAAACATCTTCCCAATTTACGTGAAAAAAAGAAATTCGTAAAATTGAAGCTTAAATAATCGTAGCTGACAATCCTTGCAAGGAAAGAGTCCCGTATAACCTTCTTTTTCATCTCAATTATATCCGCATCCCCTATTTCCTCGGCGATTCTATGAAGAAACCCATCTGAGTTCTCATCTATCAAAGTATCAGCGTCAAGAAATAACAGAACTTCACCCTTAGATTTCGTAACAAGCTCATTAAGCACATTAGCCTTTCCCTTTCTTTCCCCATTCCAGATGAAATAGACGCTGTCTGAAAATTCTCTTACTGTTCTGAGGCTTTTAGTCGTCGGCTCGTCTATGACTACAAAGATCTCCTTTTCCTTATATGGATCATCTAGAAGCCTCTCCAATAACGGCTTGAGAAGATCGGATTCCCTATAGACTGGGATGAAAATACTAAAGGTAAGCGACATTACTATTTATCAATTTAATTTAACATCCAATTTAAATACTTATTCCAAAGAATAGAATGGAATCATCATGTAGATTCGGTGGATCCAGAATTGAAAGAAGAAATCATAACAACAAGGGAGATGCGTGCACTCGAGATAAACGCCGAATACTTCGGAATATCAAGATTACAACTCATGGAGAACGCTGGTAGAAACGTGGCCGTTGAAATATCAGCCCGGTTCCACCCGAAAGAAACGACAGTTGCTATTTTTTGCGGATTAGGCGGAAACGGCGGAGATGGATTTGTAACAGCCCGCCATCTAGCCTGTTTAGGATTTAAAGTGCATGTAATACTCGCTGGAAGGGCATCTCAAATAGGGAATGAGAATGCGAAAAGAAACTGGAAAGCCCTAAAATCGCTTCGAGAATCCATCTACACATATGAAGTTCCAGACTCATCCGCAATTCCGGAAATTAAAGCTAATCTTCTCGTTGACGCCTTGCTCGGAACGGGGTTAAAGGGACCCCCTCGGCCGCCGATTTCCCAACTGATCAAAATGATGAATGAGACAGATGCCTTCCGCGTTGCAATTGATGTTCCAAGCGGGATTGACCCCGATTCAGGAAAGGCTTTCGGCGAAGCTGTCAAAGCCGATCTAACAGTAACGTTTCACAAGGCTAAGCCTGGACTCTTAAAGGCGAAGGAACATGTCGGGGAGCTGATTGTCAAACACATAGGTCTCCCCGCTGAAATTGAAAGGGTTGCTGGTCCCGGCGATGTAGCCATAATCTTGAAACCCCGACGTCCAGAGTCTCATAAAGGCGATTTTGGGAGGCTTCTGATAGTTGGAGGAAGCGAAACCTATTCGGGCGCTCCGACATTAGCAGCTTTAGCCGCGCTAAGAGTAGGGGTGGATCTCGTCTATATAGCCGCCCCTAGAGATACGGCTTATGCGATTTCTTCAATATCTCCGGATCTGATAACGTTAAAACTTGAAGGAGACCACTTAAATAGGGAGAACCTGCCAGTTGTAAGGAGATTCCTCGAGAAGGCAACCGCGATTGTGATTGGCCCCGGGCTGGGATTACATAAAGAGACCCAAGAGGCAGTGAACGATCTTATCAAGGAAGCAGAAGACCTAAAGATCCCGATGCTGCTGGATGCCGATGGGCTGAAATCCTTCGCAGAGTCAAAGAGAAGACTTGAAACATCGGTTGTCTTCACCCCTCACGCAGGAGAATATAGGATTCTCACAGGGAAGAGCTTACCTGAGAATCTGGATGAACGAGCTGAAATGATTCGGAAGACAGCTCAAGACTTAGACGCTGTTCTTCTAGTGAAGGCCCATGTAGATATCATTTCTGATGGTTATAGAACGAAGATGAATTTCACGGGGAACCCAGGTATGACTGTGGGAGGAACCGGAGACGTCCTCTCTGGCATCGTAGGGGCATTCTTAGCTTGGGGAGCTGAGCCTTTCGAAGCCGCCGCTGCAGGGGCATTCATAAACGGCGCGGCTGGAGATTTTGTGAAGGCCGAGAAGGGATATCATATGGTTGCATCAGATCTTCTCGAATGGATCCCTAAAATTATCGATAACCCTATGTCTCACTTAGATTTAAAAGGAACTCGGATCTTGAAAGACTAAGATTCGACATATGATTCGGAGTGATTTCAGCTTGTACTTTGATCTTCTTCTCCCTTCTGTGCTTTTTTTCGTGATAACTGGCTCGATATTTCTGCAGAGAAAACTGGAAGATACGCTCTTTTCCCTTCTAGAGGAGAAGAAGCTCAATATAAGAGAAGCAGCTTTGACTGTCGCTTGGATGGGAGTCGCCGTCACAGCCGTAGTATTTATTCCCGGTGAGGCGATTCAAATCCTGTTTTTATCCGCCTATTCCTATATGCTTTTTTCTTTCACCTACATGGCTTTGAAGAAATGGTATATAGCTGTTTTTCCGCCGATCCTTTTCCTCTCGTCATACTTTTTCTATTGGAACCTGATCGTCTTCAACATTTTTGTCATAATATTCTCCATGATAATAACAGTCTATGTAAGCGGATTATTCTCTTGGAAGACAGTTTGGATCTTCGCTATCCTTTTAACAATAATGGATGTTATCCAGGTCTTCTTCACCGGATTCATGGGGCAATCAGCTACAAAAATGATGGAACTTAAACTTCCAGTTCTCCTCATGCTTCCCACATATCCACCCGGCTTAACTGTAGGCTTAGGGCTAGGAGACCTCTTTCTAGCCGGTTTACTCTCGATTCAAACAGCAGAGAAACGCGGAGTAAAGGCTGGAGTTCTAACGGCTGCCACAAATAGTTTAGCCATGTTCATCTTTGAAGTAGCCCTGCTAAACACGATGTTCGCTCGGTTCTTCCCCGCAACCCTAGTGGTAATAGCAGGATCAATAATGGGGCTTGGAGCCACATACCTCATAAAACTAGGCTAGAAACAAAGAATAAGGATTTAAAGGGTATAATCTCAGTTGACTCTGTTCTCTTCAATGTATCGTCTGATTCTGTTTAATCCTTCTCTTATATTCTCCTCTGAAGTTGCATATGAGAATCTGATGTGCTCGCCTTCGCCTTCATTTTTAAATCCAAAGTGAATATCTGAAAGCACCGCGACTCCTGCTTCGTAAAGGAGCTGCTTCCTAAATTCTTCAGAGTCTTTAACGCCGACTAGCCTGCAAGCTTCAGTAACATTCGGCCAAGCATAGAACGCTCCACCCGGCTTCAAGCATTTTATTCCCTCTATCTTGTTAAGACCCTCCACGATGATGTCGCGTCTCTTCTTGAAGCTCTTCATCATCTTCTCTGATTCGTCTTGAGGCCCCGTTAACGCCGCTAAAGCAGCATATTGATTCGGATGAGCCGCACAGGAATCCGTGTTTGTAATCCATCTTGAAATGTGCGTAGCTAGCTTCTCATTCGCTGCGAAGCCTATTCTCCACCCTGTCATAGCGTATGTCTTTGAGACTCCGTCAACTATTATTGTTCTCTCCTGCATTCCCGGAAAGGACGCGATGCTGACGAATTCGCCGTCGTGAACCATACGTGAATAGACCTCATCCGAGAAGACCCAAAGATTATCATGCCTCTTCACTATGTCCGCTATCTGCTCCAATATGTCCCTGTCTAGAACGCCGCCCGTAGGGTTATGAGGAGAATTCAAGATGAGCAACCGAGTTTTCTCAGTAATCATCTTTTCCATGTACTCTACGTCAAACGCGTATCCTTTGCTTTCATATAACGGGAGAGGAACAGGTACAGCTCCATTCGCTCGGATCTGAGATTCATAGATCGGGAAGCCTGGGTTTGGATACAAGACTTCTTCGCCTTTCCCATAGTCCGTCACCGAAAGGATCGTATAAGATATGAACGGCTTCGCACCGTTCGCTATGACTACCCAATCCGGCTTCACATCGATATTCCTAGTCTCAGAGAAGTATTCCGCAACGGCCTCTCGAAGTTCAGGTATACCCGGCGATGGAGTATACCCCGTCTTTCCTTCCTTTATAGCTTTAATAGCCGCCTCCTTGATGTATTCAGGCGTATCGAAATCCGGCTGTCCAATACAGAAGTTCACGACATCCTTCCCCTGACGGATTAGCTCGCCGACTTCCTTCAGGACAACAAAAGCATTCTCCGTGCCTAAACTTCTAGTTCTCTCCGAGATTCCCAGCATCTAAACTCCTACTCCAAACTGCATATACGTTATGAACCGATATTCGCCCCAGTTTATCTGTCTTCCCAACTGAAAAAGCTTTCGTCAAGTATCCCGTGGGCTGATCAGCTCTCTAATTTAACATCGAATCTCAAACGGAAAGAACCTACCTAAGAATGAAAGATTTATGAAGAAAAAACCAAAATATAATCTGGGCTTAAGGTCTGAGGCGACATTGCCCTTGTCCGACCGGGCGGACAGCCAAAGACTTAAGCCTTCCCTCTTATCTTTGCGGGTATTAATTGGTCGGTGAAGTTCCTTTTTTACGATTCAAGGACGATTTTCCTGATGGTTAAGGATTAATCGATGGTTTTCGGCGTCTCAGGGTTGCCTGGGCCGAAATGCTTCAGTATGACAAGGTCTTCGCAGCTGCTTTCGTTGGTTATTTTTATTCCAGCCTTGGCTGCTTCTGCCGTGACGAACATTTCATCGTTGGTTAGCTCTCCGTATCTGATGATGCTTGGCGCTTCGGCTTTGAATTTGCCTATTCTCCCATGTCCCTGTATGACGATAAGGCCATAGGCGGCTGAGTCCTTTATTATCACTTCTGATTCAGGGAAGACTGTGAGTTCTTTAGCGCTGAATTCCTCCGATGCGTAGACGATCCACTTTTCCATATAGCCCTCTCTCTTCGTCTCTTCAGGGTTCTCTGCGAATTTAGGCTCGATATAATGATGTTTCTTAAAGTAAGGATCAACATTAGCCTCCCAATCTATCATATCCACAATATAGTCCAAGTCTGATCGTCGATCTTCAGGAACGTTCTTCACTAAAAGCTCGCGGGGAACAGGTCTACCCTCAAGCATTGACTGATACATGGCGAAGACATCTGAGGCTTTCTGCACCTCGTAAGTTACAAATGTGCCGGGGGCATGCAGAATCCCCGCGGGGATAAGCCAGCCAGCTCCAGGCTTAAGCTTGTATGCCTTAGAGTAATACAGAATTCCATTGTCCCCTTCATCCCACTTCTTCAAACATTCTTTTATATCATCCCTAGTCGTGCCGGGGTTTAAGCCGAGAAAGCTGTATGGAAATTTTCCTTCATTAAGATTGAGCTGTGGAGGAAAATAATAGGCCTCAGGCTTGGGTTCCTGCCCAACCGCATGGGCATGCTTCTCCATTTGATGAAGATGAAACGGGATCGGAATTGAATTGTCAAAAAACTTCGTTAAAACAGTCCATCCTCCGTATTTCCTCACGGCATGTTTTCCGATGATCTCTTCGCCTACTTCATCAATGGCATCTCTGAGAAGGATCTTCTCTAAATTTGAGCCTTTTCCTATGACTATGTAGCTTAAGCCTTCGTCTTCCGGAGCCCCTGGATTATCAGCCTTTGTTGTGGAAGCCAGCCATCTCTCGTCAATTCCACCTCTCTCAACGCCAAGAGCATACAGATCATTTGGGGCTAGCTTCAGCCTTCCACCGGGAGACAGAAAATCCCTTGGAACCCACGTTGGAGCTAGTCTGAGAACTCCATCCCCATCATCAATCGCCTTCATGACTAGATTTTCGATGTTCATATACCCTCCTCTCCAGTTTTCATTAAACCAGAATCTGCATAAAAGCCTATTTCCCTAGAATTTCCATCAAGCAATTAAGAATATTTTGAAATATGAGGAGAGTCTTTCATTTTTGACGTGGAATAGCTGCTGAAAGGTTGAATAGACGTGTTTTTCTTCCAGAAAAGAACAAGGCCTTATCAATGGAGAATTCGCTTCAGTGGATTGTTTAGCATGGCTGTTTGTTCTTTGGTGATTCAGTTTGCCTGATAAGGATGAGATACGGAAAGAGATCTGGAAGATTCTTGAAAACAGAGGAGTAGCAAGGTTTCCGAAGCCGATTCACGGTAGAATACCAAACTTTATGGGAGCTGAAAAAGCGGCTGAAAGGATGATCAACCAGAAAGAGTTTGAGAATGCAGAGGTAATCAAGGTAAACCCGGATTCTCCTCAGATGCCGGTAAGGCGGCTCGCCTTAAAACTTGGAAAGCTATTGATAATGCCTACTCCGAGATTGAAGAAGGGATTCATGCTGCTTGATCCTGATAAGATTCCGCGAGAAGCTCTAGTGAAAGCATCAACTATCCGAGGGGCCTTCAAGTATGGAAGGATATGTTCACTTAAGGAGCTCCCTCAGGTTGACTTGGTCGTGGTGGGCTCCGTAGCTGTCTCAAAGGATGGTGTGCGCATTGGGAAAGGAGGAGGATACAGCGAGATTGAGTATGGAATTCTTAGAGAACTAAGCCTAATAGATGAAGGGACCCCTGTCTTTACATCTATTCATGATTTCCAGCTGATTGACAGCGCGCCGAAAGAGGATCATGACTTAGTGATCGATTTCATCTTTACGCCGCGAAGGATCCTAAGAATTAGGAGAAAATATCCCCAGCCGAAAGGAATATTATGGGAGAGGCTGACGGATCGCCAAATATGTGAGATGCCTGTTCTCTTGGAATTAAGGAAGATCCTGATGTAAGCGTAAAGCTTGAAACAGAGGACGTTATTTATGCAAGTAGCCTTCTTGTCCATCCAAGTTTTAAGTATCTTGAAGATTTGTTTAATTGGAGGAATTGAGAATGGAGATAGCGAAAGGAATACATCTGATAAAGTGTCCTTTTTCAGCCTACTTCGTCAGTTCTTGTGCAATCGTGGGGGACACCATAGCTCTGGTAGATGTAGGGGAGGCTAGCTCTCCTGAAGCTGCAATCTACCCTTATCTTAAAAGCATCGGAAGAGATCCCTCTGAGATTTCTCACATCATACTTACCCATGCGCATTTCGATCACTGCGGCGGTGTAGCTCCCATTAAGGAAAAGACGGACTGCAAGGTTTACGTTCATAAACTTGGAAAGAGCCATATCTGGAGGACGCTGGCTTGATAAACAGAGAGCTTCATGAACGTTTTCCATCCTTATATCCTGAGAAGAAACCTGATTTCGAATCCGTCAAGGCTGATGTCACCTTTAAGGATGGCGACATTATAGATCTAGGATGGCGTCAAATCCGAGTATTACATGCACCTGGGCATTCACCGTGTTCTTCATGCCTAATTGATGAAGAGCAAGGAGTCTACATCTCAGGAGATTCGATTCAAGGCAGAGGGGAAAGAAGGCCTCTCCTTTTCTATAGTCCAAAGGAGTACGTTGAATCTATGCGTCGCCTCTTGAAGGAGCCTGTTAAGGTTCTGATAACGGGGCATCCTTTTCCGCCTTTCAATGACGCTCTGCTTAAAGGCGAGAATG
>PIYJ01000005.1 GCA_003601725.1 Candidatus Bathyarchaeota archaeon | reverse complement strand
GCTTCATTCCTCTGGAGGACAAGCAAGTGAGGGATAGTCGGGTACGGAGGAATCGTTTCCTCTCCCGTTGAGATAGCTTTTCTGCCTTTTTTGATAGATGACGTTTTCGAGGAACCAACAATCACCCCTGAAGGTTGTGTCAATTCTTTGAAAGAAAGAACATATCCAGAGCATTTTCTAACCAGCATTCACCATGGAGGGACAAAATAAATGGTTAGAATGACAGGTGCCAAAGCTTTTGTGGAGTCATTAAAGAGACAGAATGTGGAAGTCATATTCGGCATACCCGGAGGAGCAACTATACCGATCTATGACGTGCTATACGACACAGACGACATTCGGCATATATTGATGAGACACGAGCAATGTGCAGCTCACGCCGCTGATGGATACGCACGTGCAAGTGGAAAAATCGGGGTCTGCATGGCTACTTCAGGTCCAGGAGCTACAAACCTTGTAACTGGAATAGCGAATGCGTATATGGATTCATCGCCGATCGTCGCCTTTACAGGTCAGGTTCCTAGACCTTTCATAGGGAAAGATGCTTTCCAAGAGACGGACATCGTGGGAATAACCACTCCGATCACAAAGTACAACTTTCAGATCCTTGAAGTCTCCGAGATCCCTCGGATCGTCAAGAAAGCCTTTTACATAGCCTCGACGGGAAGACCGGGACCTGTACTTGTGGATCTACCGAAAGATACTCAGACGGAAGCGGATGAAATCGAATTTGATGATGATATTGAGATTCGAGGTTATCGACCGAACTATGAGCCGCATCCAATTCAGATAGGAAGAGCTGCGGATTTGCTGGCGAACGCTGAGAAACCTGTTATAATAGCTGGCGGGGGAATAATCGCTTCAGGGGCATCCTCAGAGCTCGTAGCCTTAGCCGAACTGTTGCAAGCACCAGTCTCAACGACTCTTATGGGAAAGGGATGTATACCTGAGAATCACCCCCTTTCTCTCGGGCTTCTCGGCATGCATGGAACAATAGCATCTAACATCATAGTATCAGAGGCTGATGTGCTGCTCGCCGTTGGAATGCGATTTTCAGATAGGACAACTGGCAACATTGAAAAGTTCTGTCCGGATGCGAAGATAATTCATATCGACATCGACACAGCGGAGATCGGAAAGAACATTCAGCCCCACGTACCGATAGTTGCTGATGCAAAGAGAGCCTTAAATGCGCTGTATGAGCAGCTAGTTCAAAAATTCAGAAAAAAGGAAAGAACGGCATGGATGAGACGAATCGAGGAGCTTAAGCAGCAACACGAAGAGATGGGCAATAAGTCAGGTCTTTCCCCGCCACGCCTAATGAAAGAACTGCGAAAAATGCTGCCGGAAGACGCCATCATAACGACGGAGGTCGGTCAGAACCAGATGTGGGCTGCTCTTTATCTAAAAGCCTACAAGCCCAGAACCTTCATAAGCTCAGGTGGACTCGGCACAATGGGCTTCGGATTCCCAGCCTCGCTTGGAGCCAAAGTCGCCTGCCCAGATGTTCCCGTTGTGGACATCGCTGGAGATGGAAGTTTCCTAATGACAGAACAGGATCTAGCATCATCAGTAACCGAGAAGATCCCAGTGATAGTGATAATCTTAGATAATAGGTTCTTGGGGATGGTTGCCCAGTGGCAAAGGCTCTTTTATGATAGGCGATATTCATCTATCGACTTAGGTAAGACACCGGACTTCGTTAAGCTAGCAGAAGCTTTCGGAGCTCAAGGCATCTATGTAGGTTCCCTTCCAGAATTCAGAAAGGCTGTTCAAACCGCTCTGAAAAGCGATGTTACAACAGTGATCGATGTTCCAATCTCCTCGGAGGAGAACGTCTTCCCGATGGTTCCTCCAGGAGGAGAGATTACGAAAATAATCAAGGAATGATGGGAAATGGCGGAGAAGAAAGAGAGTTACATAATCTCCACAATAGTTGAGCATAAGCCAGGCGTACTATACCAGGTCTCAAATATGTTCAGGCGGAGGGGCTTCAACATCGAGACGATAACTGTCGGAGAGTCCGAACAGGCCGGCCTAGCCAGGATGACCATAACGATAAACGGAGATGAAAAAACAGTTGAGCAGGTGGTTAAACAGCTAAATAAACTTCTCGATGTTGTTAAAGTCAGCATCTTAGACCCCGAGGTCACTGTGACCAGAGAATTGGCGCTCATCAGGATCAACACGCCCAATGCCGCTGTCAGATCCGACGTCATAAATTACACTGAGATCTTTAAGGGACGCGTCGTAGATGTTGCGCATGACTCGTTACTCGTAGAGATGACGGGCGATTCGGATAAGATAACAGCATTCATCGAGTTGATGAGAACCTTCGGCGTGAAGGAGATCGCGAGAACAGGCATAACCGCCCTTCCCAGAGGAATGAGATCTACTAAGTTGGAATAAAATTAAAAAATGGAGGTAAAAGATGAAATGGTGAAGATTTATTTTGATAAGGATTCCTCTCTTGATCCGCTTAAAGAGAAGACGATAGCCGTCATAGGGTACGGCAGCCAAGGACATGCACAGGCACAGAACATGAGGGACTCCGGCTTAAACGTGATAATCGGAGTTAGACCCGAAGGATCTTCCTGGAAAAGAGCTAAAAACGACGGGTTCGAAGTCTATCCAATCTCGGAAGCAGCAGAGAAGGCGGATGTAATCTTTATGCTGATTCCAGATATGGTTCAACCCGCAGTCTACGAGAAGGAAATAGCCCCCCACTTATCCGAAGGAAAGACGTTGGACTTTGCACACGGCTTCAACATTCACTTCAAACAGATAATTCCGCCTGAAAACGTCGACGTCATAATGGTCGCCCCGAAAAGCCCCGGTTTGAGGCTCAGAGAAACATACAAAGAAGGATTCGGCGTTCCCGCGTTAATCGCAGTCTATCAAGACTGGTCTGGGAAAGCCAAAGAGACAGCTCTGGCTGTTGCCAAAGCTTTAGGATGCACAAAAGCAGGCGTTATTGAGACTACATTTAAGGATGAGACTGAAAGCGACCTGATAGGTGAACAGACGGTTCTAGTAGGCGGGCTTATCGAGCTCATAAAGAACGGGTTTGAAGTTCTCGTTGAGAACGGATATCCCCCGGAGCTCGCATACTTCGAGGCTTGCAATGAAGCTAAGCTCATCATGGACTTGATATACGAGAAGGGAATCATCGGGATGCTCAGAGCAGTCTCGGATACTGCAAAGTATGGCGGATTAACAGTCGGCCCAAAAGTCATCGATGAGCATGTTAAGGAGAATATGAGGAAAGCCGTGAAATACGTTCAAAACGGCGGATTCGCCCAGGAATGGCTGGAAGAGCATAGATCCGGAGAGAAGAGACTGAAGGAACTCATGAAGGAGATTGAGGAGCATCCGCTTGAGAAAGTAGGCAGATTCATCCGGAAAACATCAGGAATCGAAGATTAAAGACAGGATAACTCAAGGAGCAGGAGCCGCTCGGAGACGTGAACATAGCAGAAAAGATTCTAGCTCGCGCGTCAGGCAGAGAAGAGGTGAAGCCAGGCGAGATAGTGCAGCCGAAAGTCGACATGGCGATGGTTAATGAGATCACTGGCCCCCTCGCCATACAGGCATTTAAGAAGATAGGTGTCCCGAAAGTCTGGGATAACAGCCGAATAGTTCTAATCCAAGATCATCAAGTCCCAGCTGACACCGTTAAATCGGCTGAGCTTCACAGAATAATGAGGCAATTCGCTGAAGAGCAGGAAATCAAGTTTCTCTATGACGTCGGACTCGGCGGAGTCTGCCATCAAATCATGGTTGAGAAGGGGCACGCCTTGCCGGGGGATCTCATAGTTGGAGCTGACTCGCATACTTGTACTTATGGTGCTTTGGGAGCCTTCGCGACGGGTATAGGGTCAACAGAGATGGCTGCGGTCTTCGCTACGGGTGAGATTTGGCTGAGGGTTCCCTCAACGATTCGAATCAACGCAACGGGCTCCTTCAAAAAGCATGTAACCCCAAAGGACCTTATACTTTATGTGATTGGAAAGATCGGAGCGGCTGGAGCCACTTATAAGGCTGTGGAATTCATGGGCTCTACGCTCAGCCAGATAAGCATCAGCGGACGGATGACCCTATGCAACATGACTGTTGAGATGGGCGCCAAGACTGGTTTGATCAACCCTGATGAGGAGACCTTTAATTATGTTAAGAGCCGAGCGAGAAGACCTTTTAGAGCATTAAAGAGCGATCCGGACGCAAAGTATGAGAAAACCCTGGAAGTTGATGTCGATCGGCTGGAGCCTCAAATAGCCTGTCCACACTCGGTTGATAACGTTAAGCCCGTCAAGTCCGTTGAGGGAACAGAGATAAATCAAGCCTTTCTAGGATCATGCACAAATGGGAGGCTTGAAGACTTGAAGGCCGCAGCCGAGATCTTGAAGGGTAAAAAGATCAGCAGGGGCGTAAGGATGATCGTTACCCCGGCTTCGCAGGAGGTTTATCTACAAGCATTAAAGAACGGATTCCTCGAGATCTTTGTAAAGGCAGGCGCATTAGTCACTAACCCCACTTGCGGAGCATGCTTCGGCGGACACATGGGACTGCTTGCTCCGGGAGAAGTCTGTGTAAGCTCATCGAACAGGAACTTCGTTGGGAGAATGGGCAGCCCAGAAGCTGAGATTTACCTTGCGTCTCCAGTCACGGTTGCGGCTTCTGCTCTCGCTGGAAAGATAGTCGATCCAGTGGCATATTTGGAGGAATAATGAATGAAGATTTCTGGGAAAGCCGTGATTTTCGGGGATGATGTGAACACTGACGTTATCATCCCAAGTAAGTATCTGACTTCGCTTGATCCGGAGGAGCTGGCTAAACATGCAATGGAGGGCATAGACCCTAACTTCGCGGAGAAGGCGAAGGGAGGAATAATCCTTGTCGCTGGGAAGAATTTTGGGTGTGGATCAAGCCGGGAGCAGGCCCCCATCGCGCTGAAATATGCGGGGGTAAAGTGTGTCTTAGCTGATTTTTTCGCTCGGATATTTTATAGAAACGCGATAAACATCGGTCTGCCTGTTCTTGAAAGTCCCGGCGTCTCAAAGGAAGTGGATGAAGGAGACATGTTAACGGTTGATCTTGAAGAGGGAAAAATCGTAAATGCGACAAAGAATAAAGTCATCGATGCTCTTAGGCTTCCCGATTTCATTTTAGAGATCCTAAAGGATGAAGGGTTAATTAATCATCTGAAAAAGAAGATTGGAGGAAAAAGAAGTTGAAATATAAAGTTGCGTTGATTCCGGGAGACGGGATCGGTCCAGAGCTGACTGAGACAACACTGGTCGTGATGAACGCGGTTCAAAAGAAGCTCAGCCTCAATCTTGAATTTATAGAACTAGAGGCGGGAGACGCTTGCCTAGAAAGGAGAGGAGTCGCACTTCCAGACGAGACCATCAACGCCATCAGGAACTCCCATGTCTGCATAAAGGGGCCCGTTGGGGAGACAGCTGCGGACGTAATCGTCAGGCTTAGAATGATATTTGACCTTTACGCGAATATCCGGCCGATAAAAGCCTATCCGGGGGTTCCATGCTTACGAGATGACATAGACCTTGTCTTCGTCCGAGAAAACACAGAGGGACTTTACAAAGGCTTCGAATTCACCTTTGATGACACCGCGATAGGAATAAGGGTCATAACCAGAAGAGGATGCGAGCGAATAGCAAGGAAGGCCTTCGATCTCGCCTTGAAGAGGAACAAGAAGAGGAAGGTAACGGCAATTCACAAATCAAACGTGATGAAGAAGACATGCGGCCTCTTCGCTCAGGTCTGCAGGGAAGTCGCGAAGGAATATCCAAATGTAAACTTCAATGAGCAGTATGTTGATGCTGCTTCGATGCGGCTCATCAAAGAACCCCAGAACTACGATGTCATCGTAACGACGAACATGTTCGGCGACATCCTATCCGATGAAGCAGCCCAGCTCATAGGCGGCTTGGGAATGGCTCCCGGAGGAAACATAGGCGATGACTTCGCGCTCTTCGAACCCGTCCACGGCTCAGCTCCCACCAGAGTCGGCAAGCACACAGCTAATCCATGCTCGATGATTCTTGCAGCTAAGATGATGCTTGAATGGCTAGGTGAAAAATATAATGATCTTCTTTGCTTGAAGGCGTCTGAACTCATCGAATCTGGAGTGGCTCAGGCTCTACGTGAAGGATTAACGATACCGGATTTCGGCGGTAAATTGAAGACTTTAGAGATGGGCGAGGCGATTGCTCAGAAGATTACGGAGTCCAAAGTCTAGAAGCCCTATGAGGCATTAAACAGGAGGATCTAGAACATGGATTACATCCGAATATTTGATACAACCTTAAGAGACGGCGAGCAGACCCCAGGCGTCTCCTTCACCCCTGAACAGAAGATGGAGATAGCTCAGCAGCTCGACAGGCTTGGAGTCGACACGATTGAAGCGGGATTTCCATCCGCATCGAAAGGAGAACAGCAAGCCTTCAAGGAGATCGTGAACGCAGGGTTAAAAGCTGAGATCTGCGCGTTAACTCGAACATTAAAGAGCGACATAGATGCAGCTTTGAAGTGCGACGCCCCTTGCATTCACACCTTCATTTCAACATCGGAGGTTCAGATGAAACATGCCTTGGGCATGACTCCAGATCAAGTGTTAGATGCAGCTGTCGAATCCGTTGAGTACATAAAGGATCATGGGGTCGTCTGCGAATTTTCACCTATGGATGCAACGCGGACAGACTTGGAGTTCCTGAAGAAGATCTGCAAAGCAGCTGAAGATGCAGGGGCAGACCGCATAAATATCCCGGATACCGTTGGCATCATGAGTCCTCAAGGAATGGAGGATCTCATCAGAAAACTTAAAGCCGTCGTGAAGACTCCGCTAAGCGTTCATTGCCATAATGATTTCGGCCTCGCCGTGGCGAATTCTCTCGCAGGGGTTGTTGGAGGCGCAATTCAAGTTCACGTAGCCGTGAATGGGCTTGGCGAAAGGGCTGGAAACGCCGCTCTGGAAGAAGTCGTGATGGGGCTTCATTTGATATATAAAAAGAAGACAGGGATCAATACGCGTCTATTATATGCGACTTCTAGGCTTGTTTCACGGTTAACGGGCATAGTTATTCAGCCGAATAAAGCGATCGTCGGTGAGAACGCGTTTTCACACGAGTCCGGCATACATACTCGGGGAGTCACAGTGGAGCCTCTTACCTTTGAGCCCTTCAGCCCTGAAGTTGTCGGCAGAAGAAGAAGACTTCAAGCAGGAAAGCTCGCAGGTAAACATGGAATAAAAGCTGAACTTGAGGAGGCTGGGTTATACCCAACGGAGGCTCAGCTAAAGGAGATAGTTCAACGGGTTAAGGAGCTCGGCGATAAGGGGAAGACTGTTACGGATGCCGACTTGCTCGCGATAGCTAGAACCGTGATGGGCGAGGTGACCGAGGAAAAGATTGTTGAGCTGACCGATTTCGCAGTGACCACTGGGATAAGAGTGATTCCAACGGCCTCTGTTAAGGTCGTTATTGACGGTAAAGAGTATGTGGCAGCCGAGACCGGAGTAGGCCCTGTTGATGCTGCTATAAAGGCCATTCAGAAGATTACGGATCGCCTAGCAAACGTCAGATTAACCGAGTATCGCTTGGAAGCCCTAACGGGAGGATCAGACGCCGTCGCGGAAGTCATCATAAAAGTCGAGGACAACGAGGGAAACATTGTCTCAGCGAGAGGAGCCCGAGAAGACATAGTTATGGCCAGCGTTGAAGCTATGATAAACGGAATAAACAAAATGCTTCTAAGAAAGAGGAGAAAGTAGCCCCTCAGGCATCTTTTTTTATTCCTCCTATGCCCGCCGGGAAATCAGCATCTATTTCCAGCTTTTATGGTATAATATATTCTGTGACGTCGCCGATTATCGGCTGGGGCTTACCTGGAAAATCGAGATTCCTACGTTCCCGTTTAACTTCGGAGACATCCCATCCTTCTAGGAAATCGTATAGAATTCTCCCTTGACTGTGTCTTGGAGGGTCAACACCTAATAGGTAGGATACGGTTGGAGCTACATCAACCGTGAGTACAGGCCCCAGCATCTCAAGGGGTCTTACATATCCCTTTTTTATGTTCGGTCCGGCAATCATGAAGACAGCGTAGTTGGAACCATACAGAGTCTCAGCTGTGGGTATTTGAGGCCCGTGGTTTGCACCCCTATCGACTGAGATGTTCTCTTCGAATCTATTATGGCTCCACGTATAGCCCGGCGAGTATGCATAAACTACGTCGCCTACTGGTTCTCCCCATAATCCGATCATGGCTGCGTCTTCTCTCTTAAAAGCGAATGAGATGACATGATGGCCCTCGTCGTCCTTGAGGTTTCTAAGCAGGTCTATAACTTGATTTCTCACCTTCTCGTATTCGCTGTCCTCAACTATTCCGTTTTCGTATCTGCTCTTGAGGTTCACGTAGATGTTAGTCGTAGAGATGTGGATCTTGCTTCTTTGCCAGTCCACGACGAGATCGCCATATTCATTCTTCTTCGCAGCGATCAGCTCGGCTTCCAGAAGCGCTTTCAAAAGTGGAAACCTTTTCTTGTTTGGAACATGACCATGGTCAGATACCACAATTACGTAGCTACTATCATCTAGGAGCTTAATGAATTCCCCGACGAGCATATCTGCGAGGCGATACGATAACTTTAATATTTCCCATCCCTTCTCCGCCTTTTCCGGATCATATCCCCCAGCAGTCGGATCTATACTTGAGAGGAATACATGCTGAATCGTATCAAGCAGATGCCAATGCATCATATAAAGCGAGGCACCCTTCTCCATTAGGTACCTTGCAGCATTCGCTATCCATTTTATCTGGTAAGTGAACTCCTCGATTATGGTCTGCTTGTCTAGAACATAGATAAACCTCTCCACTGCTTCATTGATGTAGGGCCCAAATCTATCGGTTAGCTCTTCTCCAACCTCAGGGGGATGTACGAATTCCGATGTCGGATGCACCTGAGAGCGATAAATCTTGAGTCTAGCACCATCAGGCGATAACTCCACAAGTTTAAGTCTGACCGCTCCGATATGCTTTTTCCCCTTCACCTCAAATTCTTCATAGAAAGAGCCCCAATGCCCAGTCTTTAATCTGCATAATGCTTTCTCCGGGTCTTTCTCTTTACAGATCAAGAGGGTATCATAGCCCTCTCCCTTTTCGTCAATCAGAAGCCCCTCAAACGTAACGTCTTTGCCTTGTCGAACCGGCCTGAGGATCATCCTAAAGCTCAACGGCTGAGACTTGCTCTCCGGCAGGCTTCTCCAACCTTCAGTCTTACTTGTTATCTCGACGGGAACAAGCAATGCCTGCTCTAGCATTCGTTTAACAGGAGCCCCAGCATTCGTTAAATCCTTCAATGAATCTCTGCTTAGGTAGCATGCGACGCTACAGATCTCGAAATACCATCTTCCCGGTCTCCAAAACCAGTCGATATGCACCGTTTTATCAGTTGTCGGCGGATACCCCACGAAATTTAGAAGCACACTTTTTAACCCTCTTCTTGCCAGCGCCTCCCACAGATACTCAGCTCTACAGAGATTTGAGGACATGGATTCATCACCGAAGTATTCTGTGACCGGCACATTTGGGAACCGTCTCCCCCACGTTGCTATTCCATGCGTTCCAGGCCATGCTCCCGTTGCTATGGATGTCCAATTCTCAGGTGTTTGAGCAGGCAAGGCTGAAAGAGCCTTGGAGAACCCGCCTATCTCCATCAGCATCTTAAAATTTGGAAGTTCACCGTCCTCAACAAGCTTAAGCAGCAGCTTAGGGTTTAAGGCGTCAATTCCCACCACAAAGACTCTCTTCATACGCAAATTCTCTCCCACTCACGATGACCGCGTTTCGGAATAGTCTCTCTCTCCGTGAAGAAATATTTTATCCGATCTTTCGAGAGCAGCCTCTTTTAAAAGTAAGAATCAGTTGAGATCCGGGGAGAAACAAATTTGAGGCGCATCTCCACTTTTCAACATACCCCAGCAAGCACGTCAACATAGTAAATTTTTTCGGCAGTAACCTTTTTTAAAGATGCCTAAGAATTAGATGAGGTTAAAAGATGGGCAAGACTATTTCGGAAAAGATTTTAAGCCATGCGTCTGGAAGGGACGTTTATGCAGGGGACATAGTCGTCGCAAGCATCGACGCAGCGATGATGCATGACGGCATGGGCCAGCTCGTGATGGATGCCTTCAGGGAGATGGGTGGGAAGAGTCTTTGGGATGCGACTCGAGTGGCCGTCGTCATCGATCACGTTGCGCCAAGCGCATACGAATCCTTCTCGAAAGTTCACAAAGCAATGAGAGAATTCGCCTTTAAGCATAACACCAGATTCTATGAGGTTGGTTCAGGAGTCTGCCATCAGCTGATGATCGAGTCTGGACTTGTCTTTCCCGGCGGCCTAGTAGTCGGCTCCGACTCGCATACTTGTACTTATGGTGCTTTGGGAGCCTTCGCGACGGGTATAGGGTCAACAGAGATGGCTGCGGTCTTCCTCTCCGGTAAGCTCTGGTTCAAGGTTCCCGAGACGATAAAAATAACGGTTCAAGGCGAATTGCCGCCTATGATCTTCCCGAAAGATGTGATCCTAAAGATCGTTGGGACAGTTAAGGCGGACGGCGCGACCTATAAAGCCATAGAGTTTGGAGGTTCAACAATCGAGGCTATGAATGTTGAGGGAAGATTGACGCTTACGAACATGGCGGTTGAGATGGGCGCCAAGACGGGGATGATTGAACCTGACGAGAAGACCTATGCATTTCTGAAGGCTTTAGGGCATGAACCGAAGAAGGGATTCAAAAGCGATGAAGACGCGGAATTCTGTGAATCCTTAAAATTTGACGTTTCAAACCTTGAGCCGCAGGTTGCCTGTCCACATGCCGTTGATAACGTTAAGCCTGTCAAGTCCGTTGAAGGGAAAGAGATCGATCAAGTCTTCCTCGGCTCATGCACGAATGGGCGTCTTTACGATCTGCGTGTCGCCGCGGAAATCCTGAAAGGAAGACATGTAAAAAGAGGAGTCCGCGTCATCGTGACCCCCGCGTCTCGAAGAGTATACCGGGAGGCTTTAAAGGAAGGCTTAATTGAGATCTTTCTAGATTCAGGATGCGCCGTCTGCAATCCTGGATGTGGACCCTGCGCAGGTGGCCATCAAGGAATACTGGCGCCTGGGGAGAGATGCGTCTCAACGTCGAATAGGAACTTTAAGGCGAGGATGGGAAGCAGCGAGGCTGAGATCTATTTGGTGTCGCCTGCAACCGCGGCTGCATCAGCAATCACTGGAGAGATCACTGATCCTAGGAGATTTTTGAAGGGAGGTTGAAATCATGCCTGGATGTGGGAGAGCTTGGAAGTTCGGGGATGACATCAATACGGATTACATCATCGCTGGGAAATACAAGCTAAGCATAACAGATATTGATGAGCTTTCGAAACATGCAATGGAGGCGATCATGCCGGACTTCTCAGAGAAAGTCAAGAGGGGGGACTTCATCGTCGCTGGGAGAAACTTTGGGTGTGGATCAAGCCGGGAACAGGCGCCCCTCGTTTTGAAACGTCTGGGAATCGCAGCGGTCATAGCGCGGTCGTTCGCGAGGATCTTTTACCGAAACGCAGTTAACATCGGCCTTCCAGTCGTCGAATGTGAAGATGCCGATGAGATCCAGCAGGGAGACATGCTCGAAGTAGATCTACAGAAAGGATACGTGAAGAACGTTACTCAGGGGAAGGTCTACAAGATTAAACCTTTACCCTCCGATCTCTGGGAGATCCTCGCCGAAGGCGGTCTGGTCAATTACGTTAAAAAACACGGAAAACTTCCTTGGCAGTAACCCGGCAACTGCTTTTTAAAATTCTCTTTCTTTTCCTCAAAGTCTTTTTAGTTTGTGGCGGAATATTTTATCAGCGAGGTTGCTTTAGATGGAGGGTCTTAACGAGTTAAATGAGTATATTGATCGGAATCTTGATCGCTTCATTGAAGACTTGAAGCTCCTATGCCGACAGCCAAGCGTTTCCGCGCAGAACAAGGGCATAGATGAATGCGTAAGCGTCCTTGAGAAGCTGATGGAGAACGCGGGAATCGATGTGAAAATCTTCGAAGTTAAAGATGGAAACCCCATCGTCTTCGGGGAGCTCAAGAACAAGAATGCGAAGGAATGCTTGGGATTCTATAATCATTATGATGTGCAGCCTCCTGAACCATTGGAAAAATGGGATTCCCCGCCCTTCAAACCGGAGATTAGAGAAGGAAAACTCTATGCGAGAGGAGTCTCAGATAACAAGGGAAACATCGTCGCCAGACTGGAAGCAGTAAAGGCATACATGGATGTTTACGGCGAGGTTCCTGTTAACCTTAAATTCTTCGTGGAAGGCGAAGAGGAGATTGGAAGCCCGCATCTTGAACGGTTCGTCCGTGAAAATATGGAGCTGCTAAGGGCGGACGGATATATTTGGGAGGGAGACGGTGTCGACTCCGAGGGCAGACCCGTCGTAAGTCTAGGAGCAAAGGGCATACTCTACGTTGAGTTCAAAGCTAAAGGACCGAAAACGGATGTTCACTCTTCAAGAGCCCCGCTTGTGCCTAATCCTGCTTGGCGCCTCGTCTGGATGCTTTCAACATTTAAGGGGCCGGATGAGAAGATTAAGATCCCAGGATGGTACGATGAGGTTGTCCCTCCAAGCGAGAAGGATCTCCAGCTCTTGAGAGAGGCTCCATTCGATGAGGAGGCTGATAAACGAGAGCTCGGACTGAAAGAATATCTTCTCGGATTAACCGGTGTTGAAAGCCAAAAGGCTCTACGTTTTTCTCCAACATGCAACATATGCGGTTTCTCCGCGGGATACACTGGGCCTGGATCAAAGACTGTTCTTCCCGCTGAAGCTTCCGTGAAGGTTGATTTCAGGCTGGTTGAAGCTCAGAAACCCGATCTACTATTCGAGAGACTTAAGGATCATCTGAAGAGAAACGGATTCGGAGACATAACTGTGACAAGACATGGCGGATACGAGCCGGCTAGAACTCCCGCTGATGATCCATTCGCGATTCGAGTGATCAAGACTGCGGAGAAGGTATACGGCTTAAAGCCTGTTGTATGGCCGACTATGGCGGGAACAAGCCCCATCTACGTCGTCAAAAACATGATGGGCATTCCAGTTGCCTCAGCGGGAGGAGTTGGATACCCCGGGGCTTTAGTCCACGCGCCTAATGAGAATATTCGAATAAAGGATTACAGCAACTCGATCAAGTACGTAGCGGCGCTCATACATTCATACAGAGAAAATCCGTAATATTTTTTCTTAAAAGAGCATCTGGCTTTGTGTTGGGAATTTTTTCTTTATAAATGAAGTGATATTCTCGGAGAGATTCGTATTACTTCCTTCATCTCAAAGGAATGCGTAATTTTAGCCTTTTCCATACGGTTAGACCTGTCACTTACTTTTGCATAAAGTCTCTAATGCTGAAAGAATTATCCATGTCACGGCTGCCGTTGATGAGATTATCTCGGGAACGGCAACCCCGGCGTTATAAAGTTTCATCCAATAGAGCAACCAAGCAGAAAACCCTAACATGAATGAAACACCCGCTAGGACGGATCTTTTCTCTATGGCATAGATAAGGGAAGACAGCAGAAGAAGCACAAAGAAGATAACTGAAACGAGCATGTGGGTACGTCCATAAATCTCATCGAAGACGGCGACGAGCTGAAGAGAAAAGGCTGAAGCCGTAAGGCATAAACCGGAATATTTAGCTCGGCTCATAAGCGATGCTACTGCGTAGATTGCGATGAGTAAGCCGGCGGCGGCTAATCCGAAATTATAGTATAACGCGGATTTCGATCTTAAGGCGTGACCGAGATCGCTGAGAGCATTCTTTGACCATCTGAACCATGGAGCTGAAGCTATAGAGATCCCTATGAAAAGATACGCGAGCAATGGTCCAATTATGCCTAGTAAAGCATAGATACGCGTCTCGTTCAACACGTAGCCTTCCAGTTCAATCTTTTCCTAGAATACGATCGACAATGGTCTCCGGGTTGAAAGGTTCAAGATCCCCGTATCCCTGACCTGTCCCCACATATAGCACTGGTTTTTTCGTAACGTAAGTGACGGATATGGCGGCTCCTCCCTTCGCGTCTGCATCCATCTTTGTGAGTATCGAGCCGTCTATATGGACGGACTTGTTAAATTCTTCGGCTTGAAGCACCGCGTCATTGCCCGAGAGGCTGTCGCCTACAAATATCACCAGGTCTGGATCAGCCACGCGGATGATCTTCTCCATCTCGGATAAGAGATTCTTGTTCGTCTGCATACGGCCAGCAGTGTCGATTAGAACCACGTTTATTCCTCTAGCCTCAGCGTATTGAACTGCGTCGTATGCTACGGCGGCTGCATCTGAACCGTACTGATGCTTAATCATGGGCACGCCGAGGCGCTGTGCATGCAGGGAGAGCTGCTCGATTGATCCAGCTCGAAATGTATCGCTACAGGCAAGCACTACTGAGTAATTATTATTGAGCAGAATATGCGCGAGCTTAGCGATCGTCGTCGTCTTTCCTGTGCCGTTTATCCCAACGAAGACGATGACGCATGGCTTTCTGGAACGACGCTTCCTCTCCACTATCTCCATCAGATCTATCTTCTCAGACGGTTCAAGAATCTCAAGCAGCACCTTCCTCAGCGTATCCTTGATGAGGCTTCTCCGATCAGCTAGACGCTTCACCCTTAATCCGCTTAGACGCTTCTCAATCTCATCGCATATATGATCAGCAACCGTGACTGCCACGTCGTTCTCAATCAGGGAAAGCTTGAATTCCCATAAAAGCGATTTAAGATCCTCTGGCTTAAGCTCTACCTCAGTAATCTTCTTCACAAGTTTCGCAAAGCTTTCCTGGAGCCTCTCGAACATTCTATGCTCTCTCTTCTCTTCTTTGCTCAGCCGTCAGCTCCTGTAGTCTCTCCCGATTCTCCTGGATTCTTCGTATAACCTGTGAAAACTGCTGCTCGAGAGACCTCTTTGTCCTCTCCAGCTCAGATATGCGTTCATCAACTCCCTGCTTTGCTTCTTCCAGAGACTTCTCGATGGATACTCCAGCACCTACGCCGTACACAACTTTATCCACATCAGTGATCTTAGCCTTAATGTAGGATCCCCCGCCGATAGGTACAAAAACGGGGGCTTCAGGCTTCTCTTTCCCCATCCCTTCCAAGGTCTTCTTCGCCAGATTCAACTCAGCAAACATAGCGTCAACAAGGTTCATTCTGGACTGTAGGGCCTCAGCTGTGCCTTCGAGTATTCTTAATTCTACTATGAGCCTTCTAATCTCTTCTTCGCTTGACATTCACATCACCATTTCCATCTTGCTTAGGTCCGCTCATTCAGCTCCTCAGCAGGAACCTCTTCGACCTTTTCTATCTTTATCTGAAACCTCTTTACTCTGTGCTTGCTCCCAAAGATCTTGTATAATTCTTCAATCGCATCCTCTGGTTTAATAGATCTGAGCTCTTTCCGAAATCTATTCTCAAAGTTCGGCTTATTTATCCAACCTGTTATTCTATATGTTTTCACTTCACTCATCTTCTTCAGCCACACCTAAAGCTTGTCCTATCATGAAAAGTTCAGGTCCAGTTGTTAAGGAACCCGCAGCGGCAACCTTACTGTTCCCTATTAGCCCCGTCGCTATATAAGGTATACCGCAATTTACAGTTCCAATGCCCACATGCACCTTCAGCACATCCCTCAGCAGCTCTTCTTCTTCCGGCTTTATAAGGGGATGCGCCATCGCACCTTTATTCGTTGCAGTTGTTAGAGCCCCCACATATGGCAAGCCGGCAACCTCACCTGGAACCGCCTCTACACCTAACGTGTCAGAGATCACCTTAACGTCTTTCCTACTTAACCTTGGATCTACAACTGCACCGTAATCATTCGTTAAGACGAGATTCCCATACGCCGTTCGTTTGGTATCCATCACCGTGATGTTAACGTCTCGTAAAGACTTTAAAGCTTCGAGCTCTTCATCCCAAACGAAACGGGGAAGAATCATCCCGTTAGAGTTGGCGCAGATAAGAGACCCTATTAGAACCGACCCTCCGATGTTAGTCTTCACAATCTTAGTCTTGAACCATTCTTGCAGCTTCTCAACCTTGGTTGATGGAACCTGTTTAGGAACTATAATGAACTCTTCAGTCGCCCGAATATATACGCCTATACTTGCGCTTCCAAACGTGTCAAGCAAGTAGATAGGCAAAGACTACTCCCCTTCTGCGAGGCGAACAGTAACTATCCCCTCACTATCTTTAGTTGCACGTACCCTAATCTTACGAGGAGGCTTCTGGATACCCCTGCTCCAGACATGCTCATTCACCTCATTCGAGATCCTCAAAGAATCTTCATCGATCTTCATATGTCGAAGAATGAAACTTCGAAGTAACCGTATCGCTCGTGGAGCCCGCTTCTTACGGGGGCCAATCCAAGCCCTACTAAGAGGAATAGTATAGATCCTTTCCTCAACTATATCCTCTTCCTCTTCTTTCTCTCTTTTTTCAGCTTCAACTGTCTCTTTGGGCTCTTCGCGCTTTTCTGTCGTCTCTTCGTTTTTCTCTTCCTTCACGTCGGTCTCTTCACCGCTCATACGCTATTTCCCTCACGGCTTCAGTTTGTTTCGACGCCAATGTCTCCTTCTCGGGTTTACCCGCACTTTACCCATAGTCTTTGCAATAACCCATGCTGGAACAGGTTGACTCTCCTTTCTGGCTCTCGCCAATCTTCTCTTTTTTGCTGTAGGTTTATGTCTCGCCATGTTTACACCCTTCTTATCCGAATTTCCCGTCGAGGCCTCTGCAGTCTACTCAAGATTTCTTTAAGCTGATCATCAGTAATCGGGATACTTATTCTCCCTTGCTGAGCTATCTGAATAAGCTGGAGCTCAAGCTGCGAAGCGAACTCAGGTCTCACCATCTTTAAATTGGCAAGTCTCTGCCTCGCTTTAGGGGTAAGTATTCTACGCATCAAAGCCTGCTTTTGAAGCTCAAGCCGCCTTTGAGCCTCAGCTCTCTGCTGCTCTTGAAGCATCTGCTGCTGCAATTCCATAAGCCTTCTTCTCCGCAGAGCCTCAAGCTCCTCATCTTCGCTCATTTAAGCACACCAAATTAGTATATCTTTAATTCAGGAATCTCCTTCTCGAGCTCCCGCTTTATCTCTGTTGAAAGAAGATCTAATAACTTTCTCCCCTTAGAAGTTATCCTACGGCCTTTCCCATCTACGGTCTCAACTAGATCCGCATCTTCCAGCTGCTTAAGAGCATTCCTAATTATAGCTCCACTGCCCTTCCTAGTATGTTCAGGTTTGACACCCATATCCTTTCTTCCCCCATACTCCGAACGGAGACGCTGTATCCCGATGGGGCCTTTTATGTAGATCTTTCTAAGTAAAGAGGCACAGCGGATATACCACCAGTCAGGATTATCTGGAGGTCTCTCTTTATGCACCCCTGTCTTTACGAAAGGCGCCCACTCCGGAGGCCTAATCGGGTCTACGTTATTCTTAAGGTACTGTGCCAATCTCTCAATCAGCAGTGAAGCTGGAACATCATAGGGCGTCGGCATTCTCTTCCTTCCCGTTTTTCAAAGGTTACCTTGAGTATTCTGCGGAGTGTCTTATAAATATCTTTTCAAGATTTTTTGGATTTACGAAGCGTGAAGGTATGTCCACGTAGCTGGACGACGGTTGAACCCGTCGCCTCGGCGAGATTTTCAGCTATTTCTTTCGCAGTATGATCGCCGAGACCGGTCTTAAGTATTTTCACTCTCACCTTTCCTCTCTTTTTTAGATTTTTTGAGACTTCTTCTATGAAAGGAGCTGTTATCCCCTTCTTCCCGACCCTCACTGTAGCCAATTCAGCACTGGGGTTTCTACGCTTTCTTCTACTAGCTGCAGACATTTTTCCTTTTCTTTCCTCCTTTGAGAGGTATTCTCATATGGTGACCGCAATGTAAGCATGTGATTGTAACGTGCGGTTCTCTTCGAGGTTGAACGCGCACTCGACAACTAACACCGGGCAAGATAAATCTTTTGCAACGCCTACAGATTAGAAGCCGGAGCTCCTTGGGCAGATGGACCCGCGCTTTCATAGCGATCTTTCTGGCGATATTTACATATCTCTCAGCGAGCTCCGGTCTTTCATGTGCTGCTTGCTTTGCATGAGTAAATAGTATGTGAATGCGCTCGTAAGCTATTTTCTTGATATTTTTATTCATCTATCAGCGTTCAAATTTATTTGATCACTTGCATTTAAACGCTTCTTCGGTTTCTACAATTAGTTGAAAGATACATTTTTATGTAGAGCCTTACTCGTCTTTTGAACGGTTAGCGAAATGAGAGATTTCATGATCATCAAGGATCCTAAAGTTGCGAGACTCTTCGCAGATCAATGCAGAAGAGATATTCTCCATAACTTGAGAAAACGGGAGATGAAAAAACTGTTTAGGGACAGAACATCCATCGTGATTGCCCATAGACTTTCAACAGTGAGAGAAGCCGATAGAATCTTCGTGATAGATAACGGTCAGATAATCGAAGAAGGAAGTCATAAAGAGCTAATGAAGAAAGGCGGACTATACAAGCATCTATACGAGATGCAATTTAAAGAACCAGAAGTAATTATCCCGCTTGAATCAGAAGCAAGAAGAATTCCTAAACGATAAGGTTAGAATCAGAACTTAATGAGACTCTTCTTCTAACAAGTCGCGGAGACTTTTCAACAGATGCATCCAGCTCAGATAGGAATTTAATGAAGCCCTAAGGGCAGTTGTATCAGTCGCCTCGAAATGGAAGATCAAAAGCGCTCCTTTCCTTTCAATTCGGACACGTGAACGAGGAGTCGCCGGCGACTCTGTCTCAGGCTTCAAAGCTTCCCAAAAAACTTGAGCATCTTTCGCTGAAGGAAACTTCAATTTCACTAGAGCTGAGCATCTGCCTCTCAAATTTCCCACACAGCATGCGAAATCCTGATTCTGGGACCAACCTCTATATTCTTCGGCATCAGATAAAAAGAAACTCGGATTAAATTCTCAGGGTCCAATGAGAGACGCATAACTGTAAAGCTTCGAGACTCATCCATTCTATTCGATTTCACGATCGGTAGATTGAAGAATCTGGAAAAAGTTTCACATAATTTTTTGACGTCGGGACTAACCTTTTCCGATTCTTCAATGAAGACACGGCGAGGATAAGAAGATCCTTTTCTTTTTTTAGATTCAAAGTCCCTTCTGAACTTTACCCCGCGGATATATAATTGAGGAGGAATCTGTGAAAGATTCTCTTTCACCTCAAAAAGCCTCATTCTTCCCGGACGTCCCTTCCAGCGGTCGATGATGAGCACCTTATCTGCGCCTATACCGATTGCTTTTTCTCCTATATCAAAGATGCTCATCTTTCCTCTGTTCACTCTTCTTATAGACGGAATAGTATCAGCTAAGTCTCTGCATAAAGTTCTCATAATCCTAGTTGGACGGCGGGATGTCGTTATTAGAATCATTCTGAAAAGCCATTTCAAAAAATATGGGACTTTCTATCTGCTTCTAGCAGAACGTTCCGCTGTGATTCCCAGCTTTGTTCTCGGCTGGTATGCTCCGCCTGCAAATTTGAATCCACACTTAGTGCAGAGCCATATTCCCACGCTTTCCCTTCGGACATTCCTTGAACTACATTGTGGACATCGATGTTTCCGTCTTGCATCCGTCAGGATCTCGCTGTATCTCCGTCTGGCTCTTACACCGTATCTGGCGCCAAGCCCACCCGCTGGTCCAAGCTTCTTTGCTCTTTTCCGTCGAGTCATGATTTTTTCACCACTAGACTTCGCAATTCCTCACTTTTTTCCTTAGCTATCTTAACGGCCTCAATTATTTGTTGCGGAGATAATGTTCCGCTTCCTCCCTTCTGCATGGCGCATATTCTTCCATCCTTGTCGAAGCTTATTGTCAAACGGGCGTTCATAACTTCCTCTTCATCAAGCCACGGATCAACAATCAGCTTTCCATCTATCTCTGCAAGGGTTACCGCCACTGGGAAGTTTACAAGAGGCAGCTCCTCAAATCCAGGTTTTATCTCTACCTCCCCGTCTTTTATTTCATACTTGAAGATCTTTGTGTTGGTGAGAGCTGCCAAAGCGGCGAGAGCAGAAGCATCGATGAGATTTCCATCGTGATTCAAAACGTAAATATCAATGAAGACTATGAAGACTTTCTTTCCCGGTATTACGCAGAGTTTCTCTAGATCTATAGCTTTCGATTCTCTTATACCTCTATCCACAACCCTGGCGAGCTCAACGGAATCTTCCCCTGGAGGCCCAGCTTCAAACTCGGGTGAAGCCAAAGGCACAAACTCAGCGCTCGTCGTTAAAACTCCCTCATTAGGCCTATCAGAATACGGCTCACCTATGTCAATTTTAATCCCGACCATAACTTCGGTCTTTCCTAAGCGGACCCTAGCTGAACCTTCCGCCTTCTCAATGATGCCTGTCTCTATCTGGATCGGTCGATAATCCGTTAATCCTCTGCCGTCAAGTCTTTTGTTGCTGGCGATCAACTGGGCGATTTGATTCTGCCTTATACGTGAAATCGTTGTTGAAGTCATTTCTATTCAACTGCCTCCTCTACTGCCTCTTTAATCGCTAAATACTTTGCCTTTAAAGCTTGCTTCTGAAGCTCATATATCCTCTTACAACCTTCAATCGCAAGATTAAATGCCTGCTCAAATTCTTCCGGAGTTAGCTGACCATCCATCTGGAGAAGGCCAACCGCGTTAAGACTCGGCATATAAGCAACCGGCACATCTGCTTCTCCTTCTTTGTCTTCAATATCATTTAAATCCAAGACTATGTAGCCGTCAGCCTTCCCAGCGGCACAAGCCGCCACCAGATCTCTCATAGGCATGCCTGCATCAGCTAATGCTAAAGATGCAACAGTTACGCCGGCAGCCCTGGTTCCCCCATCAGCCTGTAACACTTCGATAAACAGGTCTATTGAGGTTCTCGGAAATCTCTCGAGGAAAATTGCGGGTTCAAGAGCTTCACGTATCACCTTTGAGAGCTCCACCTCACGTCTCGATGGAGCGGGGGATTTCCTCTCTTGGACGGAGAACGGTGCCATGTGGTATCTGCATCGTAGGAGAGCTCTGTCTGGAAGGGCAAGATGTCGAGGATGAACTTCTCTTGGACCGTAAACCGCTGCGAGGATCTTATTCTTTCCCTGCTCAATATAGGCGGAACCATCAGCATTGTTGAGTATGCCGACTTCCAATTTTATTGGTCTTAACTCGTCTGGTTTTCTTCCATCCGTTCTTATCCCATTCTCGTCAACTAATCTTATTTTTTTTGACATATTACTTATCACTACCTCTTTCTTTACTTATCATCTCAGTAATGCGATCTGTCAGTCCAGATGTATGAGCCTCAAGTTCTATCTTTTTAATAGCTAAAACGGCGATCCTTTCATCTTCGGGATTGCGGCCATATATATGTATCAAACCGTTCTGTCCGACTGTTATGTTGCAATGAGTCTCCTTCTTAAGCATGCTTATCATGGAGCCCTTTCGACCGATGATTCTAGGAATCTTAGCCGGCGAGACCTTCACGATCTGTCCATGCGTAATCTTTCCCAATCCGGGTTCACGAATCGTTAATAGGGGGTCACGTGTCCTATCATAAGCTATAACCTTTGCTTGTATGAGATCCCCGATGCTCAGAAATTCTGAAAGTTCGTCTTTTTGCGGCTTGTAAGGTTTATTGAAGACTTCAGATGCTCTCAACGTGGCGGAATACGGCGAATTGATGTCAACGATCCATCCGTGAAGGTTGATCTCAACGATCTTACCTATCACGAGATCCCCAACTGAAGGAACATAAAACGTATTCAACGCCACTACGCTGACAGTTCTTCCTTTATATTCTACTAATCCAAGCTTGCATGCATAGATCTTCGAATCTATCTTGTATGTATTACGGCCTGCATCGAAGCCTCCTTCCGCAAGTAGATCTCCCGGAGTCACAATCTCTCTATTTTCAAAGAAAACTGGCAAATCTGATTCCTCTATTAATGTTGTTATTTCAAAACTTCAGCTTGAATATTTCCTCTTGTTATCTCTCCGAGTTTCTCGAGAAATGGACCGTAAAGCCCAGCGGGCATCTCAACAATAGCCGCCCACGACCCGTCACTACCCCAAGATTCCCTCTTAATCTTGCCGAATGATTTAACCGCTCCGTATGCTTTGCCCACATACTGTGAGGGAATCTTCACAGATACTGAAACCTTCTCGGTGCTGATCGGCAGAACCGAACGTAAGAGGGCAATTGCTTCGTTAGCTTGTTCTTCAGCGTCTTTAAAGGGATCAACTGAGAAGTGCACCTGTTCAAGTGCCTGCTGAATCCGTAGCGGCGGATGCGGAAGCTTCGTCCTAGGGTCAACGCATTGTCTAGAGATTAATGTGATAATCTGCCGTCTCTTCTCTTCAACCATCCGTCTTCTCTGCTCAGCAGTCAGCTGTAGAACTCCTCGTTTTAGAATGACATCAGCTATCTTTTGGATGTCAGTTGTTCCAAAAGCTGCTTGCAGATCGCCTTCCGAAACTTTCAAGCCTTTTTTAGCGTCACTAAAGACTATGTCAGCCACTAGAACCTCAGAGAGAGGAACGGATTTCCCTTCCCGATAAGAAAGAGCGGGATCGGGCTTTACGATGATCTCAAAATTCTTTTCTTTTATACTAATCCGTGCCACTGTGTAATTTTTGCTCATCACGTCCCACTGCCTAGTACTTCCGCCAAATATTTTTCAGTCTCCTCTTTAGACAGCATTCTGAATCTTTTCGTAGACGTCGGCACAATCGCTAACTTTATTGTCGGTTTTTCATCCCTAGCTTGAACAGCCTTCACAAGACATTTAGCCGCTAGCTTTATTGCTTCCTCCAACGTAAGGTCCTCGCGGTATTCATCTTCCAGTATCTTCTCAGCGGTTTCCCTTCCGATACCTATAGCTACAGCTTTATAGGACCTGTAGGATCCGCTTGGATCAGCAGTGAATAATCTTGGCCCCGTTCTATCGACACCGCCGAAAATTAGGGAGACGCCGAAGGGTCTAACCCCAGCATGCTGAGTGTAGATCTGCATGACGTCTCCTATTCTTTTTGTTACTATCTCAACGTCTACTGGTTCATCATACATTAAGCGGTTGCTTTGACAATAGATTCTTGATTCATCTATTAATATACGTGCATCTGAACTTATACCAACCACAGCTGCCCCGAGATGCTCGTCGACTTCATAAATCTTCTGGCTGAAATTCGGATCTTGAAGTTTCGACTCAATCTTTTCTTCAGCTCCAATAACAACTCCTTCCGGGCATGTGATCCCTATGATCGTCGGTCCCCTATAAACAGTTTCAAGGGCATACTCTACTTGAAAGAGTCTGCCGTCAGGGGAGAACACGGTAATTGCCCGGTCGTAAGCTCCGGGAACAGCAAATACTGACAATCCCTTTTCACCTCTTCCTATTAAATGTCTTTAACCATCTCTCTCAAGACTTTAGAGACGAGCCTAAAAAATCTTTTTGTTTGCTATCGATTTTTAATCGGGAACACTTTGATGACTACCCTTTTAGAGCTGAAATAGTTTTCTCCGCGACTGAAACGCAGCTCAGAAGATCGTCAATTGTCGATTGGAATGTTAAAAAACTGTCTCCATCATACCTAATCAAGGTTATTACCCTATGATTCTCAGTAAAGGTCTTTATCGATAAGCTTTTAGGAGCATCTATATTGTCAGGGAAAACCGCCTCCAAGACAGCTTTAGCTTTCCTTTCTTCCCGGTATTCCAAAGATATTCTAGCTTCCATCCTCAATCTTTCTCAGCTCCTTCATCACCAATTCATCAACAAATCTTAGAAAACGCTTCCTTTCTTCCAAAGGAACCTGAGCTCCAGCTGCGATATCATGTCCCCCTCCTTTGCCCGAAAACTTCTCAGCAGCTATACGCATTATCTCAGCTAGGTTAAACCCTTTCTGGGTTAAAGCTTCGGTTGTACGAGCTGAGATTTTAATCAAACCTTCTTCTGGAACCACAGAATAAGCGATTATAGGCTTCTCCATATTAGGCAAATTAGTGGAAAGTATAGTTGAAATCGCGCTTATCATCCTTTCATTTATGGTCTGCCCGCCATGGAGAACATAAATGCCTTTCATTTCTTCAAGGCGATCCGGATGCTCATCCAGCCACCGAAGATTCTCAGTTATCCTCTTACGATAATCCTCAAGCGCCCGGTTAGCTTCCTCCAAACATCTGCCACGATCACCCATACATATAGCTACCCCCAAACCGGGCTTCCCCGTTCTTCCCGTAGCGTTCAAAAGCAAAGCAAACTCTCTAGCATCCCGCAATGGGGTCCACCGTTCCTCTTTTACAAGTATATAAACCGCGCCGACGAGACCCATCGTAGCGTCAAGATTGTATCCGTGAGATGCAAGGTAATCGGATATTCCCGAGAAGATCTTACGTTTCTCCTCTTGTGAAAGGTCTCTTAATGCCCGCCATCGATCGTCTTCTTTAAGCTTTATCCCCAACTCTGTGAGGAACGTCAAGCATTTATCCTCTTCCCCGCTGATGCCTGGGATGAAAGGAGTAGTCGTGTAAGCTAAAGCCTTATGTATTGGACGTGTCTCCCTTCCAAAAAGAAGAAGATCAGTCTCAACCTTTAGGCATCCAGACTCAACGGCATCTTCAACTATCAAATTGTTCACGCCGCCTAAAGATCGCCCTTCATGTTTGTCCTGTAAGTCTCCTAAAGCACCTATCACCGCGAGGTATGCCAGGTCTCTGTTGCGTTTCGAGATCGCCTTGGCTGTTAGATACGCTGTTCCTGCACCGCTTAGGTCCCGTGCACTGTCAATCCCAAATATCCCAGGATTGACGTGTATGAATGATTCGTCAGGCTCTCCGTTGGGCTGATGATGATCCAGTATGACGAGACGTCTTCCTTTCAAGCTCTTGTTTAAAATGTCGATGTATCCGCTTCCCATATCCGTTAGAATCGGCAGAGAATCTCTCTCCATGGCTATTTGATCGGCTATCTTCTCATCGAACCATCTCTCTATTCTAACGCGGAACTTTGCCTCGGCCCTCGACAAAGCGACTCCCATGATCCCGGCGGCTGATATTCCATCAGCGTCCATGTGAGAGAAGATCGAGATACAGTTCCCTTTCTCGATATGCTCAAGAATAATCTCCGCAGCCTTACGCGTCTCTTTTAATAGATCTCGGATTTTTCGGTCATAATCCGCCATGAAGATCCCAAACTATCTAATAGCGAGAACAGTTGGCGTGTATTTCCAATCTTTAGGAAGCAAGCCTTTACGTTTATAATACTTAGAAAGCTTGTGAATTTTAGACTCAACAATCTGGAGAGCTCTTTTGTTATGCTTATCGCTTCTATTTCTTTCAAGATGTGCATGAAGCCTAGAGGCCTTTCTGAGAAGCATTCCAAGATCTTCAGGGATTGCAGGCGCAAGATTATTATCTTTTAAAATCTCAGTTATGCTCTTTCCAACTATTGGTTTCACCAAGGGGATGCCGTACTGATCACGTAGAATAACACCGATCTTGCTGGGAAAATTGCCTTCTCGGGCGAGCTTAACAACCAGGGCTTCTACTTCTTCAGATGTGTATCTACACCAGCTTGGGCTTCTATGGGTTATAGGCCGAGTAGAGTGTGACTTCCCTTTCTCCTTCTTGGGCACTGCGCATCCTCCACTAGATTCTCTAAAACAAGAACTATCCTATTTAAAAGCTTTGCCGACAGAATTAACGTTTCATCTTGCAGTACCACTCTGCGAAACTGCGGAGAGCACGTGAACGATGAGAGACCCTATTCTTTTCCTCTATGGATAATTCGCCGAAGGTACGTCCCGAAAAATCGTTAGGTTCAAATATGGGATCGAAGCCAAATCCAGATTCTCCTCTAACAGTCCTAGATATTTTTCCCTCAACGGCTCCTTTGAAGCACCGTATGTCCATATCTGAACCGCGGAAAGCAACCACAGACTTGAATCTAGCTTTGCGATTTTCGCTTTCTTCAAGCAATTTAAGTATGCCTTCTTTCCCTATCGTCCGATAGACATAACTGGAGTATGGGC